>JBEVIF010000104.1:0-3789 GCA_040510795.1 Acidimicrobiia bacterium | reverse complement strand
GCGGCCCGGCGATCCAGCCCAGGTTTTCGATTGTTCCGCCGGCGACATACCCCGCCGTCAGTTGCTCGGTGCTCCGGGCGAGGGCGGGGAGGAGGGACTCGTGAAACGGTCGCACCAGGGTCAGAACCGTGCCGTTGACCGCGGCGAGGAAGTAGATCACGGCCACTGGCCAGCCGGCGTAGAGCGCGATCGCCATCGAGGCCGAGGAGGCGGCAAAGGCCGCGTACGCCACGATGAGCATGAGCTCGCGGCGGTAGCGGTCGCCGAGGGTGGCGCCAACGGGGGCGAACACGGTGGCCGGGGCGAGCTGGAGGAATGCGACCAGGCCGAGAGCCGAGGCACCACCGACTTCGTAGGCGTAGATGAGGATGGCGACGAAGTTCGCCATCTCGGCCACGCTGAAGCCGAGATACGCAGCGAGCACCCGCCGCATGTCCCTGACACGGAGCGCCTCGACAAGGTGACGGATGGAAGAGACCATCTCGTCGCCCACACCACTGAGACGCTCCCACAGACGAGTCCTCGACACCGACAGACGCTACATCTCCGGCTTCCAGCGCGGGCTCAGGCCCTCCAGGCTCGGGTTGCATCGCTCAAGGCGGCGACTTCCTCGGCCGCCAACGAGAAGCTGAGGGCGGCCGCGTTATCTGTTGCCTGCTTGCCGTTCTTGGCGCCAGGTATGGGCAGCACGATCGGGTCCTCGATGAGCCAGCGGATGGCCACCTGACTCGGGGTCTTCGAATGTCGATCACCGATCTCGCGGAGGAGCGAGATCACGGGTTGTATGGCGTCCAGCGCTTTGCGGCGATACCGGGGCAGGACACGTCGGTAGAACCCGGTGGGTCGGTTCTCGGCCGAATATTTCCCTGTCAGCATTCCCCCAGCGAGTGGGGTATAGGCGATGAGAGTGACACCGAGCTCACGGCAGGCGTCGAGAACACCGTTGGTCTCCGATTGTCGGTGCAGAAGCGAGTACTCGACCTGATTGGATGCGAGCGGTACTCCGCGATCGGCGAGCGCGGCGTGGGCCAGGCGCATCTGTTCCGCTGAGTAGTTGCTGACTCCTACCGCCGTCACCTTTCCTTCTTCAACAGCATCCGCCAGGTGGCTCATCAAATCCGGTATCGACACCCGTCCCGGAAAGTGGTGCTGGTAGAGGTCGAGGTTGGACCGTCCCAGCCTGTGCAGGCTTGCCTCCAATTCGCCCGGGAAATCGTCGGCCTGAAAACGGATCCCGGACGGAAATTTGCTGGCAATCAAGAGGTCCTTGCCCTGCGCCAGCTCACCCACGCGTATTTCCGAGGCACCCCTGCTGTAGAAGGCGGCGGTATCGACCAGGTCGACACCCGCCTCCAGACTCGCCTCGACGGCGCGTAGCTCCTCCTGGTACCCGTGGGCGCCGCCATATGCCATCGTCGCCGGGTGGAATCGCGCCAGGCCTCGAGGCTCGCCCCACGTCATGGCCCCGACGCCGAGGCGCGGAACCTTCAGACTGCTACGACCCAAGGTCGTTGGGTGATCCAATATCACTCCATCGCGCCGGAACACCCGAAGCGTAGGTCACCATTCTGACGCCACCGACTGATCAACCAGGTTGGGGCAGCCCGATCCCCCGCACGTCGAGCCCACCGTCGCATGCGACAACGGTCCCGGTAGTGGCTGCGGCGTTGCTGCGCGACGCGAGTTGAACGAAATGACCGGTGTAGTCCTCCGGGCGGGGCAGGAATCGGAGAGGTGTCGTGGCGACAGCGATCTGCTCCAGGTCGGGGAGGGATGAGGCCGTGACGTCCCCCAGGCCCAGCGCCTTCGGTCCACGGATGTCGGTGCGCATGAATCCGGGCGCCACACCGTTGACCCGAACCTTGGGCGCCAGCTCATGGGCCAATTGGTGGACCAACCCGACGACTGCATGTTTCGAGGCCGTGTAGACCACACCCCCAACCCCGGCGTGCCACGAGGACATGGACGCGGTGAGCAGGACCGAACCACCTGTCTCCAACAGGGCGTTTACAGCCGCCTTGACTCCGAGCAGGTAGCCCTTGACGTTGAGGGCGAACAACTCGTCGAAGCCCCGTTCCAGTCGATCGATCGGTGTGTCGACGAAGCTGGCGCCAAAGTCGAAGATCCCGGCGTTCCCGATGAAGACGTCGATCTGGCCAAAGCGGGCCAGGCCCTCGGCTACGGCACGTTCGTTGTCCTCGGCGCTCGTCACGTCGGCAACGACCCCTGCAACCTTTTCCCCGTGGGCTTTCTCGACCTCGGCGACACGGTCCTCGGCTCGGTCGACAGCGACGATCCGGGCTCCTTCCGCGACAAATCGATCCACCAGGGCGCGTCCCAATCCCGACCCGGCGCCGGTGATCACTGCCACATCCCCATCGAGCCATCCCATGATGCGTTCCTTCCTATTGATTTCCGGTCTCGATCAACGAGATGATCCGTCCGGCTGCGGCGACCGCATCCGCTTGGTCCATCTTCGCTGCCGCCTCGAGGCCCTCGGTTGCGAAAGTCCTACCGAGCGACTTTGAAATGGCTGCGATTTGCGCCGCTTCACGTGGTGTCGCCTTGGCTCCCGCAAGATCCCGGAGGGATTCGGCCGCACCAAGCAACTCCGCAGCACCTTCGGTCGCTGTTGTTGCCGCGAGTTCCGCCAACACGACGAGGCAATCGACCACGCCCAGCGGATCGCCCAGAGTCGACCACAGGTCGAGAGCGCGCTTGATCCGACTCACTGCCTCGCGATTGCGCCCCTCAACGGTATGTACCGCGGCCAGACCCAAGCTGAATGTCGCCTCGTGGCGAGGTGCGCCCCGCTCTACCGCCGCGGCCAAACTCTCCTGGAACTGCTCTCCGGCGGACCCGAATTCGCCTTCTGCCAGGGCGACCATCCCCAATACCCACTGCGGAGTGGTGCGCCTCATCGAGTGGGCCAGGCCCGAAGTCTCGATGGCCTCTACGGCGTGGACTCGGGCCCCTTCCCAATCCTCGAGCTCCAATGCCAGGCACGCCTGTGAACAGCGGACCCCGGCTAATTCGGCCGGAGCGTTGAGGTTTTCGGCAACGGTGAAAGCCCGGTCGAGAGTCTCGAACGCGGCGGCCGGGTCGCCGAGACGCATCACGGCCTCACCGTCCAGCCGAAGGGCATGGGCGAGCACCCTGGGCGTGCCCAGATCCTCGGCGAGCTCGGCCGCTTCGACCGAGAGGCGGCGTGCGGTGACTGGATCCCCGCGCAGGAGCGCCACCCAGCCCAATTCGGCGAGAAGAAGTGGTCGGGCCGAGAAATCGCCGATCTCGGCGGCAAGCGACAGAGCGTCTCCGTAGGCCTTTTCTGCCACGTCGTAGCGACCGAGCCAGATGTTCATCTCGGCCGAGGAGCCGAGCAGAAGCCGGAGCAACTGGTCGTCTCCCGACTCCTGGGCCAAACCAATGGCCTGGTCCAACAACTCGCCGGCGCGGTCCTGGCGCCCTTCGGTGCCGGCGACGATGGCGAGACTTCTGAGGACACTGGCCGCCACACTCTGGTCTCCGCCGCTTTCGGCCCTGGTCAGGGCATCCTCCCAGAGAGTCTTGGCCTCAGCCAGGTGAGAGTGCCGGAATGCAACAAAACCCGCATACAAAAGGGCACGAGCCAGATTGACGTCATCGCCCGAAGCTGCGGCCAACTCTCTTGCCTCACCAAAGCATTTGTCGGCCTCTTCGAGCTCGCCACTGAGCAGAAGGAGGCTGCCCAGAGCGACGATCGCCCTCCCACGGAGTTCCTCGTCACCCCCATTCAGAGCCAGCACGTTG
>JBEVIF010000103.1:0-3240 GCA_040510795.1 Acidimicrobiia bacterium | reverse complement strand
AGGCGGGATTCGGGGATGTGCTCGACGAGATGGCCCGTGAGTGGGGCTTCTTTCAGACTTTCCTCTCAAATGTCGAGATGACATTGGCCAAGACGGATCTCGAGATTGCCGGCCGCTACGTGGCCAGTCTCGTGGCAGAGGAACATCGCGGGCTACTGGACCTGATCCGGGCCGAGTGCGAACTGGCCACCGAGGAGATCCTCACCCTGCGTCGGCAACCGGACCTGCTCGGTGATCTGCCGCTCCTGAAGCGAACCCTTGGGGTCCGCGACGTGTATCTCGACCCCATCAGCTACCTCCAGGTGTCCCTCCTCGCCCGCAGCCGTGACGGCGAGGTGGGCGACGACCTCGACCGCGCCCTCCTCCTCACCGTGAACGGCATCGCAGCGGGAATGCGAAACACGGGGTAGATAATCTCCCTCCCCATGCCCGTCACCATCCTCGACCACCCACTTGCCGCCGACCTCCTCGCCATCCTCCGCAGCAAAGAGACCGAACCACCGGAATTTCGACAGATCGCCGAGCGCCTGGGCTACCTCTTGGTGGCGGAAGCGCTCGCAGACATGTCCACGGTGGACATCGAGATCGAGACCCCTTTGGAGAAGACGAGCGGCCGACAGCTTCGGCGGCCGGTGGTCGCCGTAGCCGTCCTCCGCGCCGGCCTGGGGCTCCTCGAGTCGGTGCTGACGCTGGTGCCGGATGCCGCGATCGGTTTCGCCGGCGTCCAGCGCAACGAGGAGACGGCCGAGCCGATCGAGTATTACACCAAGTTCCCCCAGCTCTCCTCGGCGAGAGTGCTCATCCTCGAGCCGATGTTGGCGACAGGCGGTTCTCTCTCCTGGGCCATCGACAAGGTGAAGGAGAACGGTGCAAAAGACATCACGGCGGTGTGTGTCGTCACCGCCCCTGAGGGACTGGCGGCCATAGAGGAAAAGCACCCCGACGTCCGCATCGTGGCCGCCGCCCTCGATCGTGAGCTGAATCCCAATTTCTACATCGCGCCCGGTCTCGGGGATATGGGGGACCGACTCTTCGGGACATTGTGACCGTCTTCGAAGACGCCGTGCTCGACGTGATCACCTCATTGGGGCGGGGCGAAGTGGTCACCTACGGCGAGGTGGCCGATCAAGCGGGATTCCCGGGAGCGGCGCGAGCGGTGGGCACCGTTCTCCGAAACTGCGACGGGAAGGTCCCGTGGTGGCGTGTGGTGGGCGCCGGCGGATTGATCCGCACTCCCGGCAAGGAGAGACAGGCAGTACTCCTCAGATCTGAGGGAATCCTCGTCATGGACGGGAAGGTTGTCGGCGTCAGGAACCGTTGAGGCTGCCCGCTCGTCCAAGCGGCATGACATCGACCACACATCGTCGCAACATCGCACTCATCGGCGGCCTGGCCGTCATTCTCGCCGCCTGCGGCACCGCAGCCGGGTCGACCCCACAGGAGATCACGGTGAACACATCGGAGGAGGCAACCTCGGGCATCTCGGTATCGGGGATGGGCGAAGTGACCGGCACGCCCGACACCGTTGAGGTGGGTCTGGGAGTCTCGGTGCTCGGTGAAACGGTCGACGAAGCTGCCACGGCCGCGGCCCAGAAGGCCCAGGCGCTCATCGACTCGTTGACTTCGAACGGCATCGCCGAAGAGGACATCACCACTACCGACTATTCGATCTATCCCGAGTACGACTACTCCAGCAACGAAGAGCGGCTGATCGGTTATCGCGTGACCAATACGGTCCGAGCCAAGATCAGGGATCTCGACAGCACCGGTGCCGTGCTGGACGCGGCGACCGTCGCCGGTGGCGACGATGTCGTAGTCAATGGGCTCTCTTTCAGCATCGAGGACAACGACGAATTGGTCGCCGCCGCCAGGGAGGCGGCGTGGAACGACGCCATGAACAAGGCCAACCAGCTCGCCGAGCTGTCCGGTCAGACCCTGGGCGAGGCGACCACCATCACCGAGACCGTGAGCATGCCCCCGGTCCCAATCCCTTACGCCGCCGAGGCGGCTGTAGACCGAGCCGTCGAGACCCCGATCGAGCCGGGGACGTCGGCTGTGACCATCACCCTTCAGGTCCAATTCGGCCTCGCCGGTTGAGGAATAGGCTTCACGACCGGAGCGATGTGGAGGTCATCATGGGCATCACGGTGTCAGGCGCCGGGGGGGCGAACGCCGATCCGGACATGGTCGAGATCGATGTCGGGGTGGCCGTGCTCGCCGACACGGTTGAGGATGCCACTCGAGCAGGGGCAGAGAGAGCGGAGGCGATGACCTCTGCTCTCATTGCAGGTGGTGTCCGTCTCGAGGACATGGCCACGACCGAGTACACGATTCGCCCCGAGTACGACTACTCCAGCAGCCAACAGCGGTTGCTGGGCTACCGGGTCAGCAACACCGTCCGCGCCAAGCTCCGCGACATCGCATCGACGGGCCCACTTCTCGACTCGATCGCGTCCGCCGGAGGCGACGAGACCAGGGTCAACAATCTCAGCTTCGGCGTCGACGACGAGACATCACTCCTGGCCATGGCCCGGGAAGCGGCTTGGAACGACGCCAGAAACAAAGCTGAGCAACTGGCGACCCTCTCTGGACACACCCTGGGTAAGGCCACCTCCATCACCGAGACGGTCCAGGGGCCAGTGGTGCCGATGCCGAGGATGATGGCGGCCGACATGGCGATGTCGGAGAGCGCATCCACCCCGATTCAGCCGGGGACATTATCGGTGACGGTGGCACTCCAGGTGGAGTTCGGCTTCCGGGAGTGAGTCACCCCCGGGGGAATACCCCTGGCTCTCCTAACCTTGAGAGTGGCAACAGGCGAGCGCAATTGAACGACCACTCACGCCGCATCTACGACTCGATGCTCGGGCTGCTCTCGAACGCCGAGAACCCGACACCAATTGTCAGGCTCAACCACGTCGTCCCGTTCGTGCACGCCGAGGTATTCGCCAAGCTCGAGTGGTACAACCCGTTCGGCTCGGTCAAGGACCGAATCGCGTCGAACATGATCCAGCAGGCGCGCGAGCAGGGCGAGCTCACCGACGAGGACCTGGTCGAGCCCACGTCGGGCAACACCGGTCTCGGCCTGATCATGATGGGCAACCTCCTCGGCTATGACCTGACCACTCCTCTCTCCAGCGCCATACCTGTCGAGAAGCGGACGATGCTTCGCTTCTTTGGCGCCACCGTCGAGGAGCTGGAAGACGACCTCTGCCCCGCACCCTGGGCACCCGAAGGCGC
>JBEVIF010000102.1:0-10466 GCA_040510795.1 Acidimicrobiia bacterium | reverse complement strand
AGATGGAACTCGTGCCGCCGGAGGTCCCCCGCGAGCTCGGTGACCTCCTCGAATGGGCCGACCAGTTCCGCAGCCTCGGAGTCAGGGCCAACGCCGACACGGCAGAAGACGCAAGGCTGGCCCGGGGACACGGGGCCGAAGGCATCGGGCTAGCCCGGACCGAGCACATGTTCCTCGGCGAGCGTCTCGCCATCGTGCAGAGGGTGATCCTCTCCACGGATCCGACCGATCGGGAGGAGGCGCTCGGCGACCTGGAACGTCAACAGATCGGGGACTTCGAGAGCTTGCTCGAGGCGATGGACGGACTACCCGTCGTGATCCGACTCCTCGACCCGCCGCTCCACGAGTTCCTCCCCTCTCGTCTCGAGTTGGAGCACGAGATGCTGCGCCGAGTCCGGGCGGGCCGTCCCATCGACGACTTGCAGGCGATGTCCGACCAGGTCGCTCGCTGGGAGGAGGACAACCCGATGCTCGGCCTGCGCGGGGTCCGGCTCGGGTTGATGCTCAAGGACCTGTACCGGATGCAAGCTCGAGCCGCCACCACTGCGCTCACCCGGCGGATTCAGGCGGGGGGCACACCCCACCTCGAGATAATGATCCCCCTGGTCGCCGCCGCCGAGGAGCTGATCCGGATGCGGGAGATGATCGAGACGGAGATCACAGCCGCGACGGCGGAGACAGGGGTGGAATTGGCCATCCCGATCGGGACGATGATCGAGCTCCCCCGGGCTGCGTTGACCGCGGCTGAGATAGCACATGTCGCCGATTTCTTCTCCTTCGGCACCAACGACCTGACCCAGATGACCTACGGGCTAAGTCGGGACGATGCCGAGGGGTTGTTCCTGAGGGACTACCTGGAGCAGGGCATCTTCACCTCGGACCCGTTCCAGACTCTCGACCGGCCAGGCGTCGGACGGCTGGTCCGGGTGGCCACCAGGGAGGGGCGGGAAGCCAATGAGAATCTGGTGGTCGGGCTTTGCGGCGAGCACGGTGGCGACCCGGATTCCATCAACTTCGTCCACTCACTCGGCCTCGACTACGTGTCTTGCAGTCCACCTCGTGTAGAGGGGGCCAGGCTCGCGGCGGCCCAGGCCGCGCTGCAATCGGACCGCAACGACGTCTGAATCAGCGGATCACGTCGACCAACTCGGGCACTCCCTCGCCTGAGATCGCGGTGGTGATCAGCACCGGAGCATCGGAGCCGCCCAGTCTCTCGAGGAGGGCGCGGTGCACGGTGTCCACACCGGGCCGGTCTCCCTTGTTGACAACGAACACATCGGCGATCTCGACGATCCCGGCCTTGTCGGCCTGAATCTGATCTCCCCAGCCGGGCCCCAGGACCAGGACGACGACGTCGACATGATCCATCACCTCCAGTTCGGACTGGCCGACTCCCACTGTCTCGACGAGAACCATGTCGAAACCTGCCCGGGCCATGGCGGCGATGGCCGGAGCAGCGGCAATCGACAGGCCACCGAGGTGCCCTCGTGAGGCCATGGAACGGACATACACCCCTGGGTCTCCGGTGTGGTCTTGCATTCGGATCCTGTCGCCGAGCAGCGCCCCGCCTGTGATCGGACTGGAAGGGTCGACGGCGAGCACCGCCACGGTGTCTCCCTTCGACCTCAGGTCGGCGACGATCGCATTGACGAGCGTCGACTTCCCGGCCCCAGGTGGGCCGGTGACACCAACCCTCCGGGCAGGTGCATCCGTGGAGTCGATGAGGGAGGTGACAACGGCCTCACCGATGGGATCCCCGGTCTCGAGCGCCGAGATCAGCCGAGCAAGGCTCCGTCGGTCACCATCCCGGACGCGCCCCGCCGCCAGATCGGTGTCACTCATCGGCGACAGGTTAAGGGTGTGTCAGAGAGCGGGAAGGGTGACGCCGTTGGGGCTGTCGAGCTCGTCGAGAGCGGGCGCATCGGCACTGGCATGAACCTCGACGACACCCGGGACGCGGTCCATCAGGATTCGCTCGATGCCGGCTTTCAGGGTCATCATCGAGAGCGGGCAACCACCACAGGCGCCGACCATCTGGATGTCGACCCTGCCCCCATCGGTCCCGAGCAGAACGAGATCACCCCCGTCGGCCTGGACCGCAGGCCTTATGTACTCGAGGGTCTCACGCAGCTTGTCGACGTCGATCGGGCCTTCGTCGACCTGGACACTGCTCGAAATGGTCACCGGTGTTGTCTCTGGCATCGCCTTGAAGAACCCTTGCCTGGTAGGGATTTGTTCCGGATTCTACCGCCGGCGCCGGCCTCAGAATTCGTCAGGCCCGCCCCAGGGAGCAATCCGAACCGGCGGGATCACCTGGATTGTGCCGTCGACCCACAGGAAGGTCCAGACGCCTGCAGGGGCCGGGGCAAGATCTGCCCCATCGACGGTCACCTGGAGCGGCAGATCCGACGAGATACGCACCGATCGCTCGCCTACGGCGAGGCCAACTGCAAGTTGCTCGGGGAGGAACTGGTCACCGGGGACCGGTGTGAGCCCTCCGTAATAGTGGGCCAGGATGTCGGGATACGCCGAACCGGCCTCGGCCATCGCCTGGGCGCCGTACTGGGACATGCCGATGAGGTGCCCCCAGCCGGCCCCGTCGACGACGAAGTAAGGAACGGCGATGGCCAGAGCATCGCCACCGATCCGGCTGACACGCACTTCACGGCGAATCGTGTACTCCGGACTCAGGATGGTGTTCGGATAGTCGACCCCGTCCGGTCGCTTCGCTGGCAGGAGGCCGGGCAAGATGGCCGCGGCCTCGTTGATTTGGGACCGAAGCGCCCAGGTATCCATGGAGACGGTGCCGGAGTCGGAAACAATGTCGATCATCCACGGGCCTTGGCCATCCTCGGTCGTCCGGGTAGCGATCGAATGGACATCGCCATCGGCCACGTCCGCCTCCCGGAGCACCTGTTCCATCTGATAGCCGGGGAGTTCCCATGACCAGGTCACGAACGGGCTGTCCTCACCGGGCGAGGGGACACCGACCAGATACGGCGCAGGCTCGGAACCGGGCCATATGTCCTCGATGTTCCGGGTGCGGAGACCCGTGGTCGACGAGTAGAAGGCCCGAGCCGGCTCTCCCTCGTGAACCAGGATCTCACCCGTGGTTCTGCTGACCGCCTCGCGCCAGCGATCGCCGTCCTCGCCGAGCACGGCGTCCACGCCGGCATAGACCTGGCACGCCGCTGTCGCGCAGATGTCGTAGCCGATGCGGCTGCCGGTCTCGGATCGCCCCCCCAGGAGGGTCCAGGCGAGATAGGTGCGTGCGGCGACCACCTGGGCAGCCAGTGCGTCCTCGTGCCAGCTGAAGGGAACCTCTCTGATCCCCTCCAGATAGGCGTCGAGCGACGCCACCTCGACCACTGCAACGCCATCGGATTCTGCTGTGACCCTGAAGGGCCCCCGGTAGCGCCGATCACCCATCTCCAGGTATGCGTTGTCCGGCACCGAGACTTCGACCACTGTTCCCTGAGGTCGGGCAGCCATCGCCGGCGGCGCCATAAGGAGTACGAAGACAAGGACCAGAAGCGCCCGACGAGCGATCACGCTCTCTCGATTCTCGCTCCCAGCGATCTGAGGCGCTCCGGGAGCTGCTCGTAGCCCCTATCGATGTGGCTCGCCTCGCCGACCTCGGTCGTGCCCTCCGCGCGCAGGCCGGCGAGCACCAGGGCCGCCCCGGCGCGGATGTCTGGAGCCAGGACCGGGCAGCCCGAGAGCCGCTCGACGCCCCGGATGATGGCGTGCTGAGCTTCGGTGGTGATGTCGGCGCCCATCCGTGCCAGCTCGCCGACATATCGGAACCGGGAGTCGTACAGATTCTCGGTGATGACGGAGGTGCCCGTCGCCACCGACAGCAGAGCGACCATCTGAGGGTGCATGTCGGTGTGAAATCCGGGGAATGGAAGCGTGGCGAAGTCCACCGGGGTCGGTCGCTCTGGTCCTTTGACCCGAAGCCACCCGTTGCCCTGTTCGACCTCGCAACCTGACTCCTCGAACTTTCTCAGCTCCATTCGCAAGTGCTCTGGCAAGCAGCCGGTCACGGTGACATCGCCGCCTGTGATTGCCGAGGCTGCGGCGTAAGTCCCCGTCTCGAGGCGATCGGGCACGACGTGATGCTCTGCCGGCGACAGACGGTCCACCCCATGAATCGTCACGAGGGAAGTTCCGCCGCCGGTGATTCTTGCCCCCATCTCGGTCAACTGAGTGATCAGGTCTTCGATCTCAGGCTCGCGGGCGGCATTGACTATGACCGTGTCGCCTTCGGCGAGCACACCGGCGAACAAGAGGTTCTCGGTTGCGCCCACCGAGGGAAACGGCAGCTCGACCTCGGTGCCCTTGAGACGGCCGTCGACACGGCCCACCAGTTCTCCATGGACCAGCTCGAAGTCGACCCCCATCGCCTCCAGGCCATTGAGATGCATGTCTATAGGCCGGGCGCCGAGGTCGTCTCCGCCGGGCAGGGCGACACGCGCCTCGCCACACCGGGCGAGGAGGGGACCGAGCACCACGATCGAGGCCCGCATCTGCCGCACCAGCTCGATCGGCGCCTCGGGGAGGAGCTGGTCGGGAACGACCACCCAGAGCTCGTGATCGCCTTGCTCCACCCTGCATCCGGTGTGCTCCAGGACCTCACACATCAGCCCGACGTCGAGAATCGACGGCACATTGGTCAGACGGTGCCGACCCGGAGCGAGGAGTGCAGAGACCATCTCTTTGAGCACGGCGTTCTTGGCCCCCAGCACGCCGACAGTCCCCTGGAGACGCGCTCCGCCCTCGACAACCAACTTGGACATTCAGGCGAATGTAGTTAGGTGTGGGGCCAACCCCATGCAGGGCCGGGGCGGGTGGTCTGGCTACTCTGCCGCCCGAGATGAGAATCGCACTCGGTTCCGACCACGCCGGCTATCCGTTGAAAGAGCACTTGTCGACGTGGCTCGCCGAGTCCGGTCATGCCGTGTACGACCTGGGGACCCATTCCGCCGAGCCGGTCGACTACCCGGACTATGCGGCCGCCGTGGCCCAGGCCGTTTTGGACGGCCGCGCCGACCGGGGCGTTCTCATCTGTGGCTCCGGCGCAGGGGCGGCAGTGGCCGCCAACAAGCTCCAGGGGATCAGGGCGTCGATTGCCCACGACACCTACACCGCCCATCAAATGGTGGAGCACGACGATGTGAATGTGCTCAGCCTCGGGTCACGCGTGATCGGCGAGTCGCTGGCGGAAGAACTGGTCACGACGTTCCTCGAGGCACGCTTCTCACGCGAGGACCGGCACGTGAGGCGTCTGGAGAAGATCAGGTCCCTGGAGGCCTGATCACTGTTCGCTGGACTGAGCCAGCGCCACGAGGGCCTCGACACCTTCGGTGCCGATCTCGCCCGACACCCGGCCCAGATTGGTGTTCTGACCATCGAGCACGACGTAGAACGGAGTGCCGGACATCCCGTAGTTGCCAGCGACGGTTCCGATCTGGTCGTCCATGATCACCGGGGCGGTCCAGCCCTCCTCCTCCAGCCAGTCCTGGGGCGGCCAGTTGGGACGGAGCCTGTCGGTCGCAGTGGCGACGGAGATCAATTCGACGTCGTCGGGCAAGTTGCCATCGTTGACCCACTGCTGGATAACAGGTACGTCGGCCTGGCAATGAGGGCACCAGTGGGCGAGGAAGGCAATGATCTTCGGGGTGCCATTGGCCTCGATCGTCACCGGGTTTCCCTCCCAATCGGCGCCTTCGACCGTCGGGGCGGTGAGGCCGACCGAGACATCTTCTTGACCGGCGGCATAGACCGGCAGGGGGTCTCCGGTGACCGTCGGGTCGCCGTAGCCGAGACTCTCGTCGACCGGCTCCTCGCTGGCGATCGAGAAGGCCAGAGCAACGATCAAACCGAGACCGACTATCCCACCGAGAATCCACCACAAGGTGGAGTAGCTCTTCGTGTCCTTGGTACCTGGCTTGGGCTTCTTCGTCGCGGTCATTCTGAGGCTTTCGTGTAGAAGGCGAGTAAGACGGCGATAACGATAAACCCAATTCCAGCCATAAACGGCAGGTCCATGAAGCCAAACATCTCGATGCTGCGGGCGGAGCAGGGCACCGCCGGGTCACACGACCCGCCCTCGAGACTGGGGAAGAACTGAACGAAGTTGTGATAGATCGAGACGGCCAGACCGATGAGGGCGATGGGCAGGGCATAGAACTTGACCACTGCCTCACGCCTGATCGCGCCCACCAAAAGGACGATGGTCAGTGGGTACATCGCGATGCGCTGGAACCAGCAGAGACGGCAGGGCACATAGTGGAAAGCGTCGGAGTACAACAGCGACCCGATGGTGGCCACCAGGGCAACGGTGAACGCGAGCCAGATCGCCTTGTCCCCGAGCAATGCCACCGCCTCGGGACCTTTCACTGCCCGATACACGAGGAGACCGATGGACCCGGCCGCGGCGATCAGGGTGAGGATCGCGAAGAGGTTGTTGAAGACGAGGATGGTCTCGACCGACATGCGCTTTCCTGGCTGGCAGTCCCGACCGGATTCGAACCGGCGTTTCCGGCTTGAAAGGCCGGCGTCCTAGGCCACTGGACGACGGGACCTCGCGGTCACGACAGGTTAACGGGTGACACGGACCTACCCCCTAACCGGCAAGCTCACGCTGCGCCTGCTCCAGGCGCGCCAGCGTCTTCTCTTTGCCCAGGGCGGCGAGAGACTCGAACAGCGGTGGGCTCACCGACGTGCCCGTGACAGCCACGCGAATGGGCTGTAGACCCTTAGCGGCTCCGAGGCCCATTTCCTCCAGCATCCCCCGCAAAACCGCTTCGATGTCAGCGGCGGCCCAGTTGTCGACGGAAGCCAAACGCTCCCGTGCGGTCTTCAGGATCTCGGGCACCCCATCCTTGGCCATCACCTTGTCCCATGCCGCCTGGTCGTAATCCTCGAAGTCCTCGAAAAGGAACACCACCTGCTCGCCAGCTTCCGGGAGGAATCGGGTCCGCTCCTGCACGAGATCGGACACCTCCTCGAACCGGGACCACTCCTCTTCGTCGAGGCTGCGCCCGACTGCCGCCTCGACGTGGGGCCGGGCCATGGCCCGAAATTCCTCGGGGTCTGTCGCCCGGATGTACTCCCCGTTCATCCATGACAGCTTTTCGGGGTCGAAGACGGCTGGATTGCGAGAGACATCGATCAGGTCGAAGGCGGCGACCGCCTCGTCCCTCGTGAAGATGGTCCGGTCGCCGTCGATCGACCAGCCGAGGAGGGACAGGTAGTTGAAGACGGCATCAGGCAAATACCCCTCATCGCGATATGTGGACAGGGACTCGGCGCCTTGGCGTTTCGACAACTTCTTGCCGTCGGTCCCGAACAGAAGAGGGAGGTGGGCATACCCGGGCTCGCCGGCTCCGAGGGCTCTGGTGATGAGGATGTGCTTCGGGGTCGAGGGAAGAAGGTCCTCGCCGCGGGCAACGTGGGTGATCTCGTAGTCGACGTCGTCCACGGTCGAGGCCAGGTGGTAGGTAGGAGTGCCGTCGCTCCGCAGGATCACGAAGTCGTCGATGTCCCGCGCTTCGAAGCTGATCTCGCCCCGAACCAGGTCCTCGAATACCACAGGTTGATCCGGTGGGACCGAAAGCCTCACCGCACCCTCGGCAACCGACTTCTCGGGACGCCGGATGTAATGACCTGGGTGCAGATGCTCCTCCTCCGCTCGGCGACGAAGCGCCTCGAGCTCGTCGGGAGAGCGGTTGTCGTAGTAGGCCGCTCCCGAAGCCACGAGGTCAGCGGCCGCCTGCTGGTAACGCTCGTAACGGCTGGTCTGCCGGTAGTCCCCATGCGGCCCGCCCACTCCGACACCCTCGCCCCAGTCGAGCCCGAGCCATCGGAGCGAATCGAGGATGTCCTCCTCGTACGCGGCGGTGGATCTCTCGCGATCGGTGTCATCGATCCTCAGGATGAATGTGCCTCCGTGATGACGCGCGTAGAGCCAGTTGAAGAGGGCAGCGCGGGCGGTCCCCACGTGTAGGTGCCCGGTGGGCGAGGGAGCGACCCTCACTCGGACCGTCATCGCGCCGCCACGACTCGATTCTGGAGGACCCCGATCCCGTCGATCTCCACCTCCATCAGGTCGCCAGGCTCCACCTTGCTCACCCCGGCAGGCGTCCCGGTGAGGAGTACGTCACCGGGAAGAAGCGTCATCACCGAGGTGACGAACTCGAACAGTTCGGCCACTCCAAAGACCATGTCCGAGGTGAAGCCGGCCTGGCGGACCTCCCCGTTCACCCGGCAGATCACTGCCAGCTTCTCCAACGGGTCCAATTCCGTCTCGATGGCCGGGCCGAGAGGACAGAAGGTGTCGAACCCCTTGGCCCGGGCCCACTGCCCGTCCTTTTTCTGCAGGTCGCGAGCACTCACGTCGTTGGCTGCCGTGTAACCCAGGATGTAGGCGGAGGCGTCCTCGGCCTTGACATGACGCGCCACCCGGCTGACCACCACAGCCAGCTCGGCCTCGTGGTGGACATTCTGCGAGATGGCCGGGAGGACGACGTTGGCATCCGGACCGACCACTGAGGTCGCCGGCTTCAGGAAGATGATCGGCTCTTCCGGGGTCTCGACGTTCTGCTCGGCGGCGTGATCCTCGTAGTTGCGACCGACAGCCACCACCTTGGAGGGCAGGACCGGAGCCAGGATGTGGGCGGTTTCCCATGGGATCACGGTCTCGGTTGGCTCCCAGGCGACGAAAGGAGAGCCGATATAGACCAGCACCCCCTCGACGTCGGCCACCCCGTAGGCGATGTCGTCTCCGGCCTTGATGCGGACGAGCTTCATGGTCGGAAAGCTACCGGTGCTCTTCGGCTGCCCCCGAGGCGGCCAGGAGGGCCCGGATCTCGTCGGGCTTGCGGACGATGAGGTCTCGGTCGACCTCGCCGGTCGCTGTCTGCCCCGGTCTCACCTCATGAGGCACGGCCGCCTTCCAGCGTTCCCGCCTCTGTAGAACCTCTTCAGAGGCGTCATATCCATAACCGCAAAGGGCAAGGGCAACCTCGATGTCCTCGGGTACCGGGCCCCGCCCCAGGGCACCGGCTCGGGTGATGGTCAGAGCTGCAACGACGGACTTGAGGTCGGGGTCGTCGTCGGGGAGATCTGCTGCATTCACCAGCCGCCACCCCCAACCACCGTCGGGCGTCGTCCGCCCGAAGCGTCCCCCGCTGGGGACCTCGTCCGGCGAGGTGGGGATGCCGGGCTTGACGCTCGGCCGCCAGCGTCGGGCGGCAGGAGGTTGGAGCGCCGTGCGCGGTCGGTCAGCTTCTGTCAGCTCGATATTGGGCTGTTGGCCCATCAGATGAAGCTGAGCCAGTGGCGGTACTCGGGGATCTTGGCCGCGACCAAATCGGAGAACAGGTCCTGTGCCTTGCGGGTGACCGTGCCGGGCTCACCGGCACCGACCACACGGCCGTCGATCTCACGGATCGGCGTCACCTCGGCCGCCGTTCCTGTCAGGAAGACCTCGTCCGCGGTGTAGAGGCTCCCCCGGGCCAGGTCGGCTTCGACCACCTCGACACCCTCACCCCTGAGCAATTCGATCACCGTGTTACGTGTGATTCCCTCGAGGATCCCCGAGGAGACCGGCGGGGTGTAGACCACGTCTTTGCTAGCGATGAACAAGTTCATCCCGCTTCCCTCGGAGACCAGGCCCGCGTCGTTGAGCATGATCGCCTCGTCGTACCCGGCACGGAGAGCCTCCTGCTTGGCCAGCACGGAGTTGAGGTACTGACCCGAGCCCTTGGCTGTCGGGATGAAGCTGGTGTGCGAGATCCGACGCCAGCTCGAGACCATGGTGGTGATGCCCTTTTCGACACCGTCGTCGCCCAGATAGCTGCCCAGGTAGAAGGCGGCCATGTAGTTGTGCACCGGGCTGCTCTTCGGGTTGATGCCGAAAGCGCCCGACCCATAGAAGACGAAGGGGCGGATATAGGCGGACTCCAGCTGGTTCACCCGGAGGAGCTCGAGACAGACATCATCCATCTCCTCGGCGCTCTCCTTCATCGGAAGGCCGTAGGCGCGAGCCGAGGCGACCAGCCGGACCATGTGATCGTGGAGACGGAATACGGCGGTTCCCTCGGGTGTCTTGTAGGCGCGAATGCCTTCGAAGACACCGGTTCCGTATTGGAGGGAATGTGACAGGAAGTGGACGGTGGCGTCGTCCCAGGGGACGAAATCACCGTCGACCCATATCTTGTTTGCCGGTTCCATCGGTCAAGGCTAACTGGTGTCGACCCGAGCGGAACCACGGATTCTGTTTTCGGCACACGGTGGTTGAATCGAAGAAATGAGTGAGAAAGCCCCAGACCGCGCTCGGGTGATCGAGTGGCTACTCGAGGGAGACCCAGCCATCAGGTGGCAGACAATGCGTGATCTGGTCGGGGCGAAGGAGAAAGTCTGGAGGGCGGAACAAGAACGGGTCGGAACCGAGGGCTGGG
>JBEVIF010000101.1:0-3855 GCA_040510795.1 Acidimicrobiia bacterium | reverse complement strand
TACGCCTCATCGACACTGGCGCCGACATGAACCGAGATGACCGAGTCACATGGAGAGTAGGCATCACGTGTGACGAGCTGGAGCGTGGCCTCGCCGTCTGGACGTTCGGTAGCGCGCCACCCACCCCAGGTGAATTTCCTCGACGCTCAGCCCGAGGTAGTCGGTGTAGAAGTCCGTGCCGCGGCGATATCAGCGACCGGAAGGTTGGCATTGATGCCGGTAACTCGCATAGAGCCTCCTTGTCCAGAACGGACACTGCGACCCGACCGTTTCGGCAGGTTCCCCGAACCTACCGGCGGCAATTTGAACCAGTCAGATGATGGTGCCGCCAAGCTGGGACGCCATCCAATCGTCCACCCACGGCGCGAACCTGTAGCTCAGGTTGCTGACACCATGGGTGGCGTCGTCGACTGTGATCAACGTTGCGTTGGCAGCTTCCTCGGCGATCCGCCGGGCATGATCGACTCCGATGAGGGGATCGAGCATCCCATGCACCACCACCAAGGGCTGCTCGATCCTGTCGGCGACACCGGTGAGGTCGAGAGCCTTCGCCTTTTCCCTGGCCTCCTCGTCTGAGGCGGACCACGAGTACTTGCGGAAGGCCCCCCTGGTGACGCCGGGCAGCTCGTCCCAGCAGTCGATCCAGTTGTACGGGCCGCAGTTGGCAACGGCCGCCGTGATCCGGGGCTCGAAGGCAGCCGCCCGGCACGCGTAGTAGCCGCCGAGACTGGCCCCGATCAGACCGACTCTCGTTGCGTCGATTTCCTGCCGTTCCTCCAGGTAATCGATGGCCGCGGACACCGCTACCTCGTAGTCGTGGCGTATCGGCAGCTTGGTGCTGATCTCGCCCTGGCCGGGGCCATCGAGGCTGAGTACGGCCATGCCCCGGCGGAGCAGCGTTCCCCGACCCCCATGACGCTGCTCTTTCGTCGAGTCGAGACCGGGAAGGAATACAACGATCGGGGCGGGACCGCCACCCGGCGGGACTGAGAGGAGCCCGGCAAGGTCGGCATCCGGGAACGGGATGCTGATCTTCTCGACTGGGGGCTGCATGAACGGGAGAACACGGTCATGACACTCGAGCATCTTGGCCAGACCGTGAGCGTGAGCCTCCTCGTCGTCGACCGAGAGGAAGTAGGACAGGTGATAACAAGCCGCCGCGCTCAGGAACGACGACACCGCCGAGATGCGGCGCCCCTCTTCCCAGGCCTGCTCGCCCATCTCTTCGTGCACTCGGGCGGTCTTCATCCATTCCGGTCCCCAGTCGGGCCAGGTACCGATTCTGTCGACCGTGCCGGTCAGGTCGCCGAGGGCGACCCCGTGGAGAAAGCGAGCGGCCCAGATGTCGAGGACTTCCTGGACAAGCGGATCGGAGTGGTGGATAGTGCGAGTGGTGGCGGGATCGACTCTCACTGGAGGGCCCCTGCTCTCTCCACCATCGGCGACACCGGCACAGCCTCGCCGTTCCGCTTCGACGACTCGAGAGCGGCATGAACCACGGCGAGGGCTCTGATCGCTTCTAGGGCACCCACCTCGATCTCTGCTTCCCCTCTGATGGCGAGGGCGAACTCGTCTAACTGCTCGCGGAACATGTCGGTGTGAGGCATATCAACGGGAGGTCGGTTCGACTCCCGGTATGCCTGGCTGAGGAGGGTGCTCTTCGAGTCCACGAGATGGGACTCATCCCAGTTGTTGAAGTCGAGATCGTAGAAGAGGTTCGCCTCCGTGCCCTGTAGGCGCAGCTGATAGACCCCCGGTGAGGCCCAGCCGGTGCCCAGATACCCGAGAGGGCCGGACTCGAACTCGAGGATCGACATGATCGCGTCCGGCACCTCCGACTTGGTGTACAGCTTCCGCGCATGGCTCGACACTGAAGCGACCGGGCCGAGGAGATATTGGAGATTGTCGGCGTGGTGGACACCCAGCTGGATCATCGCCCCGCCCGGGCTCTTGTCGGCGAACCAGCGCCAAGTGTCGGTGGTCAGCTCCAGACCCCGCTCGTTCGAGAAGTTGGCCTCAGCCAGCGACACCTGGCCGATCTTGCCGGTCTCTATCCACTGCTTCATGGCCCGATGCCCCCCGAGCCGCCGAGCGCTGTGACCGACTGCGAAAGCTTTGCCGGATGTGGCCGCCGCTCTGGCTATCTCACCGGCGTCCTCCATCGTGTGGGCTATCGGCTTGTCGGTGTAGACGGCCTTGCCGGCGTCGAGACTCTCGAGGATGACGCTCTTGTGCGTGTCATTCGGGGTGGTGACCAGCACTCCCTCGATCTCCGGGTCGGAGAGCAGCTCGTCGAGGGAGGAGGCAGCCCGGGGAACGCCGAACTCCTCCTGGAACGCGGTCCGACTCTCGGGTGAACGGGAGAAGCAGCTCGCCAGCTCGACCACTGTGCCTCGTTGCGCCCCTCTGGCGAGCACCCAGGCCCAGCGGCCCAGCCCTATAGATGAGAGTTTGACCCGCTCACTCATCGGTCCCCTCCTCGTCGGTCCCGAGGAGAAGCTCGAGCTCCTCGATGTTGTTGGCGAAATCATCGTGAGGGAAGAAACACACGAGGGACATCCGCTCGTTTGGATCTGCCATGGTTGCGTGTGGCGTCCCTGCGGGAATGCGATACCAGGACCCCGGGCCAACGGGATGCACCACACCATCCAGCCAGACCCGGCCCCGACCCGCAACCACGTACACGATCTCCTCGCTCTGCGGGTGGAGATGCGGTGATCTGGTGGGAACGTGCTCGATGACGACCTGGCGCACGGTCGAAGCACCCTGACCCGCGATCTTGAACGGATCGGCGGTGGACCTTCCTGGAAAGTCGCGAAAATCGAGCTCGTCTGGGCCAACAACGGTCACGACTCGCGTCTCCGCAGCTTCAGGATGGACTCCACCGTGGTAGCGATCTCATCGGCCACGGTGGTGGCGAACTGCCCGGCGCGCTCTTGATCCGCCCAGGCCGGGTTCCCATACCAGCCGTCGTCAGCGATCTCGGTCACGTCAGTGATGTAGCCGTATACCTCCCGCGAGCGACGCATTGCGTCCAATTCATCGGCGCCTTCTGGCCGGGTCGGCTCGGTCACCCGACCCGAATGGAACAGGTCCGGATCGTGCGCAAGCACCGCCAGGGTCTCGATCCCGCCACCATGGGTGAGCTCTCCCCCTGCGGGGGCGTAGATGCGCTGCGCCGTGTAACAGGCGTGCGCGGTGACGAACAGAACATCCTCGCGGTCCTGGACGTCGGTGGCCACGGCATCGAGCGAGGCGATATTTCCCTCGTGCCAGTTGACGAAGACGAAGGTCCTCGCCCCCATTGCAACCAACTCCTCGCACAGGTTGGCCAGGTACGCCTCGAAGACATCCCGGCGTATCGAGATCGTGCCGGGATGCCCTGCGTGGATCGGAGTGACGCCGTATGGGCCGGCGGACACGATGATGCCATCGAGACGCTCGGCGAGCTCCTTGGCAACGAGCTCGGCAGCCATGGCGTCGGTGCCACAGGGCAGGTGCGGCCCATGCTGCTCGACACTCCCGAATGGCATCACCACCATGCCCTTGCGACCAATCAACTCGGCTACGTCTGGTGAAGCGAGGTCGTTGATCGATCTGCTTGACATGCTCAACCGATCTCCGCTGCTGCCGGAGTCACCACAGCGTGCAACGGCGGCTCCGAGTCGAGTATGCGGCGGGCTTCCGCCGCGGCCTGGCGGCGGAGAGCGAGCTCGCTCTCTTCGGTGTACCAGGACATATGTGGCGTGAGTATCACCCGTTCCCCTACCGGCTCGAAGACGGACACGTCGGGTGGCTCCTGCTCGAACACGTCGAGTGCAGCAAAGCCAGGCCGGTTGTCTCCGAGTGCCGAGA
>JBEVIF010000100.1:0-4650 GCA_040510795.1 Acidimicrobiia bacterium | reverse complement strand
CGCCGGCGAGGAGAGAGTGGCCGAGGCCTCCGGATTGGAAACTGACGAGACCATTATCCACTTGCGCGATCTCTCCGACAGTGGCTTGGTCACACTCGACCCTGGCCCATTCGGGGGTTGGGGCGTGACCGAGAGCGGTCGTGTCACCGACGAGGAATTGGCCCGGAGCGAGCTCGACTCCGTCGACAGCCGTGTTCATGTGCTCCGATCCTACGAATCCTTCCTTGGGCTCAATCCTGCCCTTCTGGATACTTGTGGCGACTGGCAGATGCGAAGGTACGGCAGCACGCCAAGCCTGAACGATCACACCGACCCCGACTACGACGCCAAAGTGCTGTCCCGCTTGATCCGCATCGATGCCTCGGCGCAGCGGATCTGTACCGATCTGGGGAGTCGCCTGACGCGATTCGCTCTATACGGCACTCGCCTCACGACTGCACTCGAGCGCGCCCTCGGCGGCAACATTGCCTACGTCACCGACACACTCGATTCGTACCACTCGGTGTGGTTCCAGCTCCACGAGGATCTTCTGGTCACCCTCGGGATTTCACGTGAGGAAGAGAGAAGGGCCTCGTCAGGATCGGCGTAGGAGCAGCCAGAAGACGCCGCCGACCACTGCCAAGTCCAGGCCATCAGCGGACGAGGAACCCACCGCCGAACTCGTCGGCCGGGTCGAGCCACAGCTCGCTGCGACCGGTGACATAGGCAGTCCCGCTCACCTCAGGTATCACTGCCGGGACGCCGCCGACGTCGGTCGTCTCCACCACCCGGCCGGTGAAAGTGCTCCCCAGGATGCTTTCGACTGTGATCCACTCAGCGATCGCCACGTCACCTCGGGCGTGATGGATGGCAAGACGGCCGCTTACTCCGGTGCCGGTGGGAGAGCGGTCGACCTCGCCCTCCGCGAATATGCACACGTTCCGGGAATGGTGCTCCGGATCCTGGGCCGGGCCGACAAAGATCACGCCATAGAGAAAGCCGAGGCCGGGCTCCATAGGGTGCGCGATCGGCCCTGAGGCGACGACCGCCTGCTTGATGGCTCGTCCCGCCTCGATGAGCCGGGGTGTGCTCGACGGATCGATCGAAAGCCCGAGATCTGCGGCCCCCACGTAGGCGTAGAAGGCGCCCCCGAAGGCCAGGTCGTACCGAACCTTCCCCAGCCCGGGGACATCGATGTTTTGGTCCAGGGAGGCCACGAACGACGCCACATTGCGGAACGACACCGACTGGACGACCCCGGCCGGTATCTGGGCGGTGGCCTCGATTTGGCCCGCCGGCGTGTCGATCCGAATCACGGTCTCCGGGCCTTCCGCCGGGAGCATGCCGGTGTCGAGCACGACCTTGGTCAGGGCGATGATGCCGTGACCGCACATCGTGGAGAAGCCGTCGTTGTGGATGAAAAGGACCGAGATATCGCTCGAAGGGTCGACGGGAGGACCGACGAAGGCACCGTACATGTCGGCGTGGCCCCGTGGCTCCCACATCAGGGTGCGCCGCAGGTCATCGAAATGGGTCTCGGCGAACCGGCGGCGCTCGATCATGGTCGACCCGTGGATGTCGGGGAGGCCCTCGACGACCACCCGAAACGGCTCCCCTCCGGTGTGGGAATCGATGGCCACCACTCGTTGCCAATCCGGTGGCGGCTCCCAGCCCAGCGGCGCTGTCAGGTCCAAGGCCGTGAGCCTAGGAGGAGGAGGGTTGGCTACGGCCGGGCACTACCCTCCCGTGCCGAATGGAGATGACGAGCCTTGCCGATCTGCTCGATGTGCAGGATCTAGATCTTCAGATCGATCGTCTCCTCGCCAGACGGCAGTCTCTTCCAGAGCTCGATGCGTACAAGGACGCCCACGAGCGGGAACAGGAGCTAACGGCCGTGATCAAGACGGCGGCCGGTGAGTTGAAGACTCTCGAGCTCGAGTTCGACAAGTCTGAGGGTGAGCTCCAGATGCTCGAGGCCAAGCTGACCGAGCACGAGACCCGGCTGTTTGCCGGCGGCATGAGCGCCAGGGAGACCGAGCACATGCGGCTCGAGGTGCAGAGCCTTCACGGCCAGCAGGAAGCCCTGGAGGAGAGGGTTCTCGCAATGCTGGAGCGCCTCGACCCGGCCCGGGAGCACGTTGCCGGACTCGAGGCCCGCCGTGACGCCACCATCCAGGAGAAGGCAGGGTATGAAACCGCCATCAAGTCGGAGTGGAAGCTGATCGACGCCGAGCTTGCTCGCAAGGAGGAGCGCAAGGCCGAAGCCCTCGTCCCGGTGCCCCCCGACCTCATCGAGATGTACGAGACACTCCGACGTTCGAAGGAGGGCGTGGCAATCGGTCGCTTCGAGCATGGGGTCTGTGGAGGCTGTCACATGACGTTGTCGCCAGCCGAGCAGAACGAGGCATTCCAAGTCGACATCCCCCGATGCGTCCATTGTCGGCGGATCCTCGTCGCCTGAGCCATGCTCTTCTGGCACCTCGGGGCCACCCTTTGGCTGTTCCGGTGGATTTTCCGGGATCCGAAGGTGGACGTGAGATTCCTGCTGACGGGGGCGATCTTCCCGGACGTCGTCGACCTCCTCGTCGGCACCGGGATCATGGGCAGAACGCTCGCCATTGGAGAGCTTTGGGCCCACACGCTCCTTGCTCCCAGCCTCTACATGACCTGCGTGCTCCTATTCACCAGGCGTGGACGGCGTCGGCGTGCCTTCATGGCGTTCGGAGTGGGGTGGCTGTTCCATATCCTGCTCGATGGCATGTGGACCGATCCCGAAGTCCTGTTCTGGCCTTTCTTCGGCTGGGAGCTGCCGGCCGGGACGGCGCCGTTCTGGCCGCAAGCCTGGGAGCGGGCCATGGGTGACCCCTGGCGGTGGGTCCTCGACGCCATCGGTCTCGGCTATTTGATCTGGCTTTGGTTCGCCACCGGTCTCAATCGGAAGGACCGTCGCGACGGACTGTGGCGGACCGGGCGTATTCCTGACCTGGTGGGTCAAGATGCATAGA
This sequence comes from Acidimicrobiia bacterium, assembly GCA_040510795.1. GTDB lineage: Bacteria > Actinomycetota > Acidimicrobiia > Spongiisociales > ZC4RG35 > JARDZU01. The sequence continues at coordinate 1,666 of JBEVIF010000100.1, read as the reverse complement.
TCGCTCGCCTTCGCTTTCCTCGCCTTGGCCGCCTGCTCGGGCGGGGGAGCCACGACAACCGTGACAATCGGCGAGGGTGCATCGGATCCGGTCGCTGCCATCGAAGAGTTGCAGGGCTTGCTGGCCCAGGGAAACTTCGGGGCGGCAGGCTCGCTGGCCGTCCCCGATCAGGCAGTGCTCGCGTCCCTGGGTGAAGGAGCGACTCCCTCGGCGGTCGCGGCGTCACTGGAGAACGGCGACGGTGACGTGGCGGCCAACTTCTGGAACGGCTTTGCCCAGGGCGTTGGAGACACATTTGCCGGCGAGGTGACCATCGAGGACCTGGGCACTACCAGCGAGGATGGGGTGGAGTTCTTCGTTGTCGGGGTAACACCCGAGGGGGGTGATCAGCGGGTGATGATCACCCGTGATGTCGGCGGCCAGCGGGTCGACCTCTTTGCCACGTTCGGTGCCGGTCTGGCGGAGGGGATGATGGGACCGGTGGAGTTGTTGCTCGGCTCCTCCAACGACGACTCGCAGCTGATCCTGAGCGCTCTGCAGGACGTGGTCCCCTCGTTGTTGGTGGCAGCCAACGACGAGAGCTTGTCACCCGATTCGGTGCAGCGGATCCTGCAATTGGTGGAGCTGATCACCAGGGTCGGCTGAACAGGCTCAGCCCTTCAAGGCCGGCACTACGTCGCTCCCCAACATCTGGATCAGCCCGGGCTGGTCCAAGGCGGCCATCTGGAACGTGACGATGTCGGCATCGAGATCCCGGACCAGCGGGAGATAGGCCTCGATTATGTCGTCTGCCGTGCGGACCCTCGTGTACCGACCCAGGATCTCCTCCCGGGGCATGGCGTCGGCCATCTCCCTCAGCTCAGCCGGGTCCACCGCATCCAACCTGCCCGGGGCCCGCAGGCCTCGCCACGGGAAGATCGCTTCCCAGGCCTCCTCTTCGTCCTCGGCGAAGATCGACCATCGGGTGGCGAGGACGATCGGATCCGGTCGCCCCTGTTCCCTGGCGGCCGATCTGAGCGGGTCGATGACCTTCTCCACGGTTTCTGCAGGGTCCTTCACCGATGTGATGACACCCTGGGCCGACTGTCCTGCCAGAGCGGCCGACTTGGGGCCTCCAGCGGCGAGGAGGATCGGGACCGGTCCGATCGGTGGCGAGTAGAGCTTGGCCCGATCTGTCTTGTAGTAGGCGCCTTCGTAGCTGAGCTTCTCACCATCCAGTAGCTGGCGCATGATCTCCAGGGCTTCGGACATCCGGGCATTGCGTTCGGCGTAAGCCGGGAACTCGTATCCCAGCGGTCCCTCGTTGATGTTCTCGCCGGTCCCGACCCCGAGGACGAAGCGGCCGCCGGACAGGCGGTCCAGTGTGGCGGCGGCCTGAGCTACCACGCCCGGGTGATATCTGAAGAGTGGTGTCGTCACTCCGGTGATCAGCTGAACCCGCTCCGTAGCCTGGGCCATCGCCCCGATCGTCGAGAAGGCGAACCCTGAAGCCGACACGTCGTCGACCCAGGGGTGGAAGTGCTCTGATACGACGACCGCGTCGAACCCCGCCGCCTCGGCATGGACGGCCTGTTCGACCAGTTCCTCAGGGTGCCACTGCTCATGGCCACAGAAGTAGGCAAACCTGGGCAACAGCGCTCCTTTCCGTGCGAGAGCGGGATCTTGC
>JBEVIF010000099.1:0-3237 GCA_040510795.1 Acidimicrobiia bacterium | reverse complement strand
GATACTGCGGGTCAGTTCGTACCCCGAGTTGCGGAACAACCGCATCATCTGCCGGTTCTCGGGAAGGACGAAGGCCTCGAAGCGCTCGACGCCTTGGGATCGGGCGTGGTTGGTCAGCAACTGCAGGAGCTGCGTGCCGATGCCGCGGCCCTGGTGCTCGTCGGCAACCGCAAAGGCCACCTCCGCCGTCCCTTCCTCGTCGTGCTCGCGGTCGTAGCTGGCCAGCCCGATCATCCTGCCGTCCAGGACTGCGATCAACGCCATCCGATCCGAGTAATCGACATTCGTGAAGAATTCGACTTCCTTTGGCTCGAGGGTCTCCTTGATCCTGAAGAACCGGAAGTACCGCGATTCCGGGCCGAGTCGCTCGAAGAATTCGACCAAGAGGGGTCCGTCACCAGGCTTGATCGGCCGGATCCGCGCCCCGCCGCCGTCCCTGAGGGCTACATCCAATTCGTACTCGGATGGGTATTCGGCCACCCAGGAACGCTACCGCGACTGGTGTGGGGTCAGTACGCGGTGTCTGCCTAGAATTCGGGGCTACGGGGTTGATCTATGTGGGAAAGGAGAATCTCAGGGACGTAGATCTTCAACGCGCTTCGTGGGGCCCGGGCCCGGTTCCTCTCCCCTCCCCACCCACCGGCCCGGGTCCCCCGACCTTTTTGACGCGCTGGACCTGTCGACTCAGGAAGACAGGCAGTGGGCGCTCGACGCCAATCAGCCGGCGACTTCGACCTTCCACTCGCACCAAGACCGGAGGATTTCGACGAGCTCGCCGGCGCGGCGCTCCACGTCTTAGGCATCGGCGAACTGCATCACTCGCGCCGTCTCGGTGTCACCCTCCAAGGCCGGATGGTCTCCCGGGATCTGTGCCCCAGTATGGAATAGCAGGCTGACGAACTTCTTCGCCGGGTTGAAGCTGAAGATGTTCCCCTGGTAGGAGTAGGGGCGTCGACCACTTGATCGACTCCGTGATGCGCGAATCGGCTTCGAGCGTCACCTTCCTCACCGCCTGCATCGCCTCATCCATCGGGTGCTGCTTCGCCTCGAACCAGGCATCTACTTCGGGAGTTCGCATGCGCTCACGTTTCCGGCGGTCGGCTTGGCCCCCGGTAGTGCCCGGGGTGGGATTCGAACCCACACGAGCCGATTCGGCTCAAGGGGGTTTAAGCCCCTCGCGTCTGCATTCCGCCACCCGGGCCGGGCCAGCCATCAGGCTATAGCCAGCAACTCCATTGCGACGCCGTCGAGGGTGTCGTGCTCCGAAACCACCACCTCCGCGATGTCCAGGATGTCCATAACCCCTTCCGCCACCAGGGCGCCCCCGAGAATGACCGGGGCCCGCTTGGGGTCCAGTGCAGCGATGGCCGCGGTCTCCTCGAGCGTCTTCGAGGCCAGGGAGTCGATCGTGTCTGCCAGCGCGTCACGACTCATCCGGTGACCATGCACTCGATCCACCGAGTACTCGGGGAGGTCCAGGGCAACGGCAGCGAGACTGGTCCAGGTCCCGGCAACGCCAATCAAAGTCCCTGCTTGGAGGTCGAGCTCTGAGAAGAGGCCGGCAACAAGCGCTCGGGCCGATTCCATCTCGGTTGAAGGCGCAGGGCGCGTGGGGATCGATCGCTCCGTGAGGCGAACCGACCCGATCTCGAAGGACACCTCTCCTCCAGCAGTCACGAGCTCTGTGCTGCCCCCGCCGATGTCAGACACGACGATGGGCGTAGGGACCTCGACCTGAGCGGTGGCGCCGGCGAAGGCGAGACGGGCCTCCTCCGGCCCCGTGATCAATCTCGGCCTCACTCCGATGGCAGACTCGGCCAGGTCGAAGAACTCCTCGCGGTTGGCCGCGTCCCGGGAGGCCGAAGTGGCGATGGCGGCCCGTTTTCCAACCTTCGCCCTATCCATCTCCGCCCCGAAACGAGCCAGAGCGGCCACCGATTCCTCGATTCGATCGGGGGAGAGGGTGCCGGTGCGATCGACGCCCCGGCCCAGACCGGTGACCTCGACCCACCGGCCGACCTCCTCGGTCCCATCCGTCACCAGCAATCGCATCGAGTTGGTGCCGATGTCAACCACTCCCACCCTCACGGGCGGGCGACCCATTCCGGGTTCATTTCCCCTTCCAGCACACAGGGCACGGTGCAATCCAGGGGCTCGATCCAATCCTGCACGAGCTCGCCGACGGGGTTGTCGCCACCGGCTCGGGTGTGGGCGTAGTGGGCGTGGAGGCACTTGATCCCGGTTCGGGTCCCACCGACTCCTCCCGAAGGCTGGTTGGAAGCATCCCCCGGGAGCAACGTTGTTCGCTCCCCCTCGTACGACTGGTGGGCCTCGGCGAGCCGGGTTCCGAAATCCGGGTCGGCTTCGGCCTTGCGCTCGAGACGCTTTATCCCGCCGGCCCCCTCGAGCCGCGCCACACGCCCTACCGCCAGCGGGCAGGTCAGCCAGTAAAGGGTGGGAAACGGCGTCCCGTCATCGAGGATCGGGGGAACCCGGACGACGACCGGGAGACCGAGATGACAGCGTGAGACCGGGCTCGATTCGGCGCGTACGGGGCGCCCGATCTGGATCTCGACGACCTGGCGGTCGTCGGTGGGGGTCATCCCGCTGAATCTAGATCGCTGCCGGTGAGGAAATCCCAGATGTGATCCACCCAGGTCCTGTCGTCCACCACCAATACATCATCTTCTTCCGTGGCCGGAGACTGGTTCGAGCCGGGCGGATCGAGAACGACATATGCGGTCTCACCAGGGCGGACGTATCCGAGCTTCTCTCGAGCCAGCTTCTCGATCTCTTCGTCGGTATTGAGGGCGGCCGCATCCGCCTGGAGCGTCGCGTTTTCCGCTTCGAGGGTGGCCAGCCTTTCTTGGGCCGCTGTCACCTGGCGCTGGGAGTCGATGATCTGCCGGTAGGGCACGACCTGGGTGATGAAGGCCGCGCCTAGAAGCAAGAAGAGGAGCGTGACGAGGGCCACACCGGGACGTCGAATGAGGGTCAAACGACCCTCCGGAAGCTGTCCCAACCGGCGAACCGAGCTTCGCTACCCAGTGACTCCTCGATTCGGAGCAGTTGGTTGTACTTGGCGGTTCGCTCGCCGCGGGCAGGGGCGCCGGTCTTGATCTGACCCGAGTTCGTGGCAACCGCCAGATGTGAGATGAAGCTGTCCTCGGTCTCACCGGACCGATGGCTGACCATCGTGGCGTAGGAAGCACCCCGGGCAGCGCCCATCGTATGCAA
>JBEVIF010000098.1:0-5017 GCA_040510795.1 Acidimicrobiia bacterium | reverse complement strand
AGGCAATCGGAAGCTGGTTTGGCACCGGACCCGACCGAGGCATGGCCCTGATCTTCATCGCCGCCGGTTCGATCGGGCTCGTGGCAACAATCCTCGCTCTCAACTCCCGGGCGTACAAGAACATCTCCCGCAGCTACGCCGAGAAGAAACCCGAGCCCGTCGCTTCGGAGTGAGTCAAGGGCACTTGACGCCTGCGAGACGGAGAGCCCCGCTCGGGAGGTCAAGGTTGACATCAGGTTGTTCTCGCGGCCCTTCCATGACGCCGCCGGTCCAGAGTGGCGGTCGGTCATGAGCCGCGAGTTTGGTCGGTCCCGGGGGTGCCTGGCCGACGGCGGACCATGGCTCCCCGAGCGCATGGGTGTCTAGCGTCGCCCCCCATGGCCGACACCTTGTACCCCAGGTTCAGTGATGAGGAGATGACCCGACGCCGGCGGTCGATCGCCGAGATGATGGGGGCTGCGGGAGTGTCGCATCTGATCGTCTACGGCGCGGATCGCGCCGGGTCGGCGATACCCTGGCTCACCGAGTGGCCGGTCACCCGTGAAGCGGCCCTGCTCATCACACCCGGAGAGCCGCCCCAACTCTTCGTCCAGCATTACAACCACCTCCCCAACGCGCGGAGGATTGCGTCCGGTTGTGAGGTGGATTGGGGTGAGCCTTCCACGATCGCCCGGCTCGATGAAATGCTCACGGCGCGTCGCAGAAGGGGTCAGCGTGTCGGGGTCCTGGGACCGCTGCGGTTCATCGATCAGCACCGGCTGGCGGGCGCGGTGGGCGAATTGGTGGGCCTCGACCGCGCCTACCAGCGGCTGCGCCTGGTCAAGTCAGCGGAGGAGATCGAGAGAATGGAGGTGGCCGCCCGGCTCTCTGACCTCGCCATCCACGCCATCGTCGATCGGGTTGAGGTGGGCATGGACGAGCGGAAGGTTGCGGCGATTGTCGAAGAGGCGTACCTGTCCCAGAGTGGCACCAACCACATCCATTACATCGCTGCCACTTCGATGAGCGATCCCGACCAATGCGTGCCGGCGCAGTTCCAATCGACTCGCAAGTTGGAGCATGGCGACATCCTCTTCTGTGAGATCAGCGCCTCATTCTGGGGCTATGAGGGACAGGTGCTTCGGACCTTCACCATCGCCTCCGACCCGACCCCGACATTCGTCGATCTCCACCGGGCCGCAGACGCCGCCTTCGATGCGATCGCTGCCGTCGTACGCCCGGGAGCCCATGCCGCCGACCTGGTCGAGGCGTCCGCCGTTATCGAAGAGATGGGCTTCACCACGTACGACGACCTGGTCCACGGATATGGAGGTGGCTACCTGCCTCCGGTACTCGGGAGCAAGAGCCGTCCCAACCTGCCGGTTCCGGATCTCACGTTGGAGGCGGGGATGGCCCTGGTCATCCAGCCCAACGTGATCACCACCGACGAGCGAGCCGGGGTCCAGACCGGGCAACTGGTTGTCGTTACCGACGAGGGACATCGATCCCTGCACGACGCCCCTCGCGGCCTGGTCAGGTTGGCTTGACGTCGCGACTGGTCAGGTGGACTCTCCGACGATCCTCTCCCGCGTCTTCCGCCTCGGGCCCGGAGGTACGAGCACACCGAGCCTCCGTGAGTTTTGATGAGATCGGTCGTTTCATGGGAGGATCGGCGTGGCGAACCGCCAAAGGAGGTTCCGTGAGCGACCCGTACGACATCGAGCTCAGCCACACTTTCTCTGCACCGGCGGCAAGGGTGTGGGCCGCATTGACCGCCCCGGACCAGTTCGTCAGGTGGTATGGCCCCGACGGGTTCCCTGTGGACCCGGCGACCGTGGAGATCGACGCCAGAGTCGGCGGGCGTCACCGCTTCGTGATGGTTGGCGAGGACGACCCCAGCATGCGCACCGCGTTCGACGGGTCCTTCACCGACGTCGTCCCCAATAACCGGCTGGCGAGCAGCGGGACATGGCACGGGATTCCCGGCCAGGACGGCGGGTGGGCCTCGAACCTGGCGGTTGAACTCTCCGAGGAGGCTGGGGCGACGCCTCTCGTGGTGCGCGAGGGCCCTCACCCCGAGGGAACCGCCGAATTGGGTCGGGCATCCTGGGAGATGATGCTGCCCAAGCTGGCGGCGCTGCTCGACAGCTGACCGGTTCACATCTCCCGTGAGAACCGTTCGTCATGAATGCCCCGTTCCAAGGCGCCGAGACGATCTCCTCATCTCTGACGGCGAGATCCCAATAGTTGTTGCTGTACGGACCAAGCACGACCTCGTCGGACCCGAGGGCGTGCAAGTCGAAGGCGCCATAGGCGTCGATGAATCCCCTGGCCACTTCCTCCGCTGAGGCCGATGCCGCCGGGGCCACGGTCGGGGTCGCAGCGGCAGGAACCTCGGCCTCGGAGGTGCGGTCTCGCGTGGCGAGCAACAGCCCGCCAGCTACGATCAGCGCAGCTGCGGCACCGGTGACGGCCTCTCGGTCGGTCCATGGTTGCTTCTCTTCGTCTCTGCCGCGTGCTGGTCGGTCGGATGACCGACGAGGCCCGTTCCAGACCGGCCCTAGGGCGTTGGCCAGTCCGCTTTCTCGTCAGGCGCCGGTGAAACCCGGCACGCCATGCGGCAACATCGGCCAGAACGTGAGGACGACCCTTTCGGAGGTGGTGTATTGCACCACGCCGAACGCGTCCTTTTCCCACCCGGCATCGTCGAACGTCCTCGCCAGGGATCGTGCTTCCTCGGTCGTGATGATCGAGCAGTACTCGCCGTCAGCCGCATCCCCGGGAGTAAATGCGAAAGCCGCAGGGTCGAGGGTAAGCAGCTCGTCCATGCTGACCTTCGCAGCCCCGCTGAGCATTTCCTGGGCGGTTGCCGGGAGCTCAGAAAGATGCTTCGTGGGCTCGGTGGCGGTCGCGAAACGATTGCTGTAAATGCACACGGCATAGCGGGATGGCACATAAGCCCTAGCCTCCGTGTCCTCCCAAGCACTTTGCGGGAGCCACGACCAGAGGTCGCTCAGCCGGCGGCGAAGCTCTTGTGCGCCCCAAACGTAAACGAGTTGGTCACCGTGACGAACCTCGACGTAACCCCCGGGGCTCGGAAATGGGTCGGTCGGCTGATCGGGATCGAACAACCCGGTGGCGATGATCTCGGAGTGGATGAGCTGTACGCCTTCGGGGGTGAGGCGCCGCTCGAGCCAGCCGGTGGGTACCGGATATTCCGGATCGGCTTGTTGCCAGATCAACCGGCCGTCGGCGTACACGTAGAGCCAGCCGTTTCCGAATGTTCCCCGTCCACTGATGTGTTCCCACATCGAGGCCACTAGCTCTCCGTTCTCAGGGGTGCTCGGTATGGCGCCCGTGGGGGGCAGCCCGAGGAAGCCCTGCACCGCATCCGTTTGACCGGTCACCTCAATGGTCGTCTCCACCGGAGACCCCGTGACAGACACGGGCGCCCGGTTGGTCGCCTCGAAGAAGACTGCCCCAGCGACCAGGATCGCCACCACGGCGACGGCACCCAGGATGAGTCGGCGCCGGTCAGAGGTCGGCCTGGTGGCTGAACCGTCGGTTGTCAGCTTGGTCATCTCGCTGCTCCTCGTGTCGAGGTCGGCGAGGCGTGTGGTGGGGAGGTCTCCGCTCGAGTCGATCGTCGACAGGTCGAGGACCGGGTTGGCTTCGGTGAGCAGCTTCATGGCGTGCTCTTCCGTGATCACCACATACCTCCTTTCTGAGCAGCGGGGGAAACGGTCCGGCTCGTTTCGAGACGGTTGTACTCATCGGCCAGCTTCTTCCTGGCCGCGAATAGACGCTGTCGGGCCGCACCGGCATTGATTCCCAGGGAGAGGGCAATCTCCGTCGGGGAGAGCCCTTCCCAGGCGGCGAGCCGGAGGATTTCCCGGTCGGTGGTTTTCAATGCGGCGAGGGCAGCGAGGACCTGACGGGCCTCGTGCCGAAGTATGACGACGTCCTCGGGAAGGCTCATCGGGGTCACACCCAACGACGAGAGTTTCTCGGCCAACCGCTGACGGCGGAAGGCGGTCCGCCATTGGTGGGTTAGAACCCGATGGGCGACGCCGTACAGCCAGGGGAGGGCCTGGTCGCCTGCTGGGATCTCATCGAACTTCCGCAAGGCAGTGAGGAACGTGTCAGCGACAGCGTCCTACACCGCCGCCCCCTCGGTTCGGCGACGACAGTAGGCGTACAGCTGACGATGGAAGCGGTAGTAGAACTCGGCAAACCGAGTATCTCCACCAGCCAATTCAACGCCTGACTACGAGTGTCATCAACCGTACATGCCCGGATGCGGCGGCTTGTCAGAAAGAAATCTGCTGATAACCGCGCCGAGGCGGGCGTAACCCGCGTGCAGCGGGGGCTGTTGTGGATTGGTCCTAATGTGGCCGAGAGTGCGGGTGTGTCGGGGGTCGCCGCCCTTGAGTGCAGACCCATGAGTCGCTTGGGCGCATACGTGCTCATCGGGAGGGGCTTCGTTCTCCGGTGGCCAGTTCGACAAAGACCCTGACTTCTCGGGCCAGATCAGGCCCGGAGGACAAGCTGGGGTCGTTGTGGTCTAGCCCTTCCATCTCGACCAGGCTCTTGGGGCCCGGAGCCGCCTCGAACACCCGTCGGCTCTGCTCGGGCGGGACGATCGAGTCGGCGGTGCCGAGCACGACCAGGAGCGCCGTCTCCAGTGTCCTCACCGTCTCCTCGACCGGGTAGCAATCGCGCAACAAGTCCGTCGGCACGACCTGATAGTGGGCGCGGGCCACATCGGCCAGCGAGGTGAAAGGGGAACGCAGGACCAGGGCATCAGGCAGGGTTCGGCGAGCCAAGGCCGTCGCCACCCCGGCGCCGAGTGACTCACCGAGATACACCACTGGCAGCGTTGCATCGAAGGCGAGGGTTGCTACCGCCTCGGCATCGATGAGAAGTCCCTCCTCGCTCGGTGTCCCATCGGTGTCGCCATAACCCCGATAGTCGAAGAGGAGGACCTCCATCCGCTCTGCGGCCAGGCTGCGGGCCAGGGCGACCCGGTGGCTCATGT
>JBEVIF010000097.1:0-3411 GCA_040510795.1 Acidimicrobiia bacterium | reverse complement strand
GAGCGTGACGACCCCACGGTCGATAATCCGGGGCAACCCCTGGCCGGTGGTCCTCACCCTGGCCGGAATCTCGCTGGTGATCTTCGTGGTGATGAACCCGTGGTGGATCGTGTCGTCCACGACTCCTACCGGTGGCGATATGGGGGCTCACGTCCTTGGTCCCGCATTCCTGAGAGACAGCCTCCTACCTGAAGGCAGGATCCAGGGGTGGTCCAACGATTGGTTCGCCGGCTTTCCGGCCTTCTACTTCTACTTCCCCCTGCCCTCATTGACCATTGTCTTCCTGGACCTGTTCCTGCCCTACGGCGTCGCCTTCAAAATCGTCACCGTCATGGGTCTTCTGGCCACACCACCGGCCGCCTACTACCTGGCCCGCTCCATGCGGCTCGGGAAGCACATCTCTCTGGTGGCGGCTGGGGCGGGGGTCGTGTTCGCATTCTTCGAGAGCTACTCCATCTACGGGGGCAACATTGCCTCGACTCTCGCCGGCGAGTTTGCCTACTCCTGGTCCTTCGCCCTATCTCTGCTCTATCTCGGCTTGCTCATCCGGGCGGTTCGAGACGATCGGAGGTATCTGAAGTGGGCGGCTGTCGCCCTGGCCGCCACGGCCCTATCCCACGTCCTTACGACGATCGTCGTCATCTTCGCCTCTCTCTTCGTCCTGCCTTGGCGAAAGGGCTTCTGGCGCACGCTCGCCATCTGGCTCTGGGGATTCGCCATCGCCGCCTTCTGGGCACTGCCGCTCATCGCTCGGATCGGGTTCAGCTCGGACATGTCTTGGACTCCTCTGTCCCGGTGGGAGGAGATCTTCCCGGTCGAGTTGTGGCTCCTGCTCCCACTGGCCATCCCGGGGGCAATCTGGATCAGCCGTCGCACATCGCGGGCCGCACCCTTGCTGGCGGCGACGATCCTGCCCGTCCTCTACTTCCCCCTCCCTCACATCATGCCCGATCTATTCCCGACCGTGTTTGGCGGGGAGCGTTGGAAGCTGTGGAACGGCCGCCTTCTCCCCTATTGGTATTTCGGGGTTGCTTTCTTCGCCGCGGTCGGCGTCGGGGCGGCCATCATCTGGCTGTCGAGACGGTTGCCCTCCCGGATCTCGGCGTATTGGCCGCGGGCATTGATTGCCGTCATCACCGTGGTTGCCTGCTCGTTGGTCGTCGATTCGACCGAATTCCCGGCATGGGTGGCGATCCCGGTCGGCGTGGCCGGGGCTCTGATCATCGGGCTCACGTTCCTGTGGGGGTCGAACCTCTCCACCCGCACGTTTCTCACCGGGGCCACGGTTTCCATCGTGGTTCTCGGTGCCCTCACCGGAGTGACCTTTGTGGATGGGTGGGCGAAATGGAACTACGCAGGGTACGAGAACAAGGAAAAGTGGCCTGAATACGAGGCGCTCATGGCCGAGATCGACACCCTTCCAGAGGGAAGGGTCCACTGGGAGGCTGCCAACAAGGAGCTCGGTGTCTATGGGACACCCATGTCCCCGATGCTGATCCCGTACTGGACCGAAGGCTCGCACCCCTCGATGGAGGGGCTCTTCTTCGAGTCTTCTCTGACCACCCCGTTCCATTTCATCAATTCGTCCGAGATGTCGGAGCGTCCGTCGAACCCGATACCGGGATTGCAGTACCACACGGGTGAGATGGAACGCGGCGTCAAGCATCTCGATCTGTTCGGGGTCGACTACTACGTGTCAGTGACGCCTGAGGCCACGGAGCGCGCTGACGGGATCTCGGAGATGTCGAAGCTGGCGACGACCGGGCCGTTCAGCATCTACCAGCTCCCCGAGACGGAGTTGGTCGAGGTGGCGTCGCATCTTCCGTCGGTCTACGAGGTCCCAGAGCACGGTCTGCTCGACTCGCTGACGGGCTCCGACACAGTCACCGGGTCGGATGGCGAGGAGCTGCCGAGCTTCTTCGACATGGCCCTCACCTGGTATGAGGACGTCGACAATCTCGACAGATTGGTTGTGACCGACGGCCCCGAGGAATGGCCTCGCATCGAATCAATCGAAGAGAGACCCGATGTCGCGCTGGATGCACCGGCGGATGCGGTCAGCGACATCGTTGTCGAGAACCACAAGATCTCGTTCAGCACCACGGCGGTGGGCGTGCCTCACCTGGTCAAGGTTTCCTATTTCCCGAATTGGACCGCGACCGGTGCCGATGGCCCCTGGCGAGCGACCCCGTCTCTGATGGTGGTCGTGCCCACCAGCGAGGAGGTCGTTCTCGAGTTCCAGGACACGTGGGCTGAGACCGGCGGGAAGATCGCCACCCTGGTCGGGGTCCTGGGTCTAGTCGGCGTCGGGATCTGGGGTGTGCGCCGCCGCCAGGCGTAGCGACTCGTCGGCCAGCGTCCGGCGAATGCGAAGCAACCCGTTGATCGTTCTCGGCACCCGCTTCACCAGCGAGGACCGCGCCACCCTCATCTCCTCGACAACGACCGGCACCTCCTCGATCCGATAGCCGGCCCGCTCGGCCCGAATCACCAGCTCGGTATCGAATAGGTCCTGACGACTGAGAACCGACGGGGTCAACGTGGAGACCAGGTCGCGGCGGAAGGCCTTCATGCCGTGAGTGTCGCTCACCTTGGAGTCGAGGACGGTGCGCAATAACAGGTTGAAGACCCACGTGGCAATCCTTCTGAGCGGGGGTCGCCTGTCCTCCGAGCCGGGGTCGCGTTTGGAGGCTATGACCAGGTCGACGTTGTCCAAGGCGAGAACTCGCTTCAGAAAGTCGGCCGAGAAGTAGTCGATGTCGAAGTTGACCACCCAGTCGCCGTCGCCCGCCAGGAACCCATGCCGCATCGCCGCCCCGTAGTCGGCGGTGTCGAGGGACAACACCGTCACTGGGTGATTCTCGGCGACCCGTTGAGCCACGGTCGCGGTCCCGTCGGTCGAGCCGTTCTCGACGAGGAAGACCCGGTACGGCTCTCCAATGCTCTCCATCTGCTCGATGAGCGTCGGAACGGCCTCCGGGAGGAATTCGGCCTCGTTGTACACGGGGACCACTACGGAGAAGGTGGGGCGCATTCGGGCGCAAGTGTAGAAATGAGCATGGGATAGGCCCACCTCTAGACTCCGCCGCCGATGAGCCCCGATTCCGTGTTCAAGGCCTATGACGTGCGCGGGCGCACGGACAACGGCGAAATCACACCGGATCTGTACCGGAAGATCGGCGGAGCTTTCATTCTTCTGGTAGAGGTCGACGAGGTGGCGGTTGGTCGGGACTGCCGAAAGTCGTCAGATCCGTTGTTCGAGGCGCTGGTGGAGGGGATTACGGCCGCCGGCGCCGACGTCGTCGACCTCGGGCAGGTGCCTACCGACCTGGTCTATTTCTACTCGGGCAAGCACTCGGTCCCGGGTGCGATGATCACCGCATCGCACAACCCTCCCGAATACAACGGGTT
>JBEVIF010000096.1:0-5865 GCA_040510795.1 Acidimicrobiia bacterium | reverse complement strand
CACTGGCCCTAGAGGCCTGCATCACCTCATCTGGGAGGTCGTGGACAACTCGGTCGACGAGGCGATGGCCGGTCAAGCCACGCGGATCGAAGTGACTCTTCTCGCCGACGGGGGAGTCGAGGTTGTCGACGATGGGCGTGGCATCCCTGTCGAGCACATGTCGAAGACGAAGCGCTCGGCGCTGACCACGGTCCTCACGACACTTCATGCCGGAGGGAAGTTCGAGCAGGGGGCCTACACAGTGTCCGGCGGGTTGCACGGCGTCGGGGTCTCGGTGGTCAACGCGCTGTCCACCCGCCTCGAGGCAGAAGTCCGGCGCGGGGGCCATGTCTATTTCCAGGAGTTCAGCGACGGGCAGCCCAAGACCAAGGACCCGAAGAAGCTCAAGGCGATCAAGAAGACGGGCACCACGATTCGCTTCTGGCCGAGCCCGGAGACATTTCAGGAGACCACCGAGTTCGATTACGACACGGTTGCCTCCCGCCTACGGGAGACCGCATTCCTGAACCGGGGCCTTCAAATCACTTTCACCGATCGCCGGGGAGAGCCCGAGACCGTCGACGTCTTTCATTACAAGGGTGGGCTGGTCGACTTCGTCAAGCATCTCAACTCGCTTCGTGACCCCCTCCATCCCCACATCATCGACATCTCCGACGTCGGGGAAGATGCCGAGCTCGAGGTCGCCATGCAGTGGACCACCTCTTACACCGAATCGGTGCTCTCGTTCGCCAACAACATCAACACCCACGAGGGCGGCACCCACGAGGAAGGCTTCCGCAAGGCCCTGACCAAGGCAATCAACGACTTCGCCCGGGCCAAGGGCTTGCTCAAAGAGAAGGACGAGAATCTGACCGGCGAGGACGTCCGCGAGGGATTGACTGCCGTGCTCTCGGTCCGGGTCAAGGAGCCCCAGTTCGAAGGCCAGACGAAGACCAAGCTGGGGAACACCGAGATCCGGTCCTACGTCGAGAAAACGCTCAACCGCAAGCTGCCGGAATGGCTGGAGCGATACTCACCCGAGGCTCGCCGCATCGTCGACAAGTGTGTCGGCGCCGCCAAGGCCCGGGAGGCGGCTCGCAAGGCCCGGGAACTGACCCGGCGCAAGTCGGGCCTCGAGTCAGGCGGGCTCCCCGACAAACTGGCCGACTGCTCATCCCGGGACCCGGGAGAGTCCGAGTTGTTCATCGTCGAGGGCAAGTCCGCCGCCGGACCTGCCAAGTCGGCCCGCGACTCCAACACCCAGGCGATCCTTCCCATCCGCGGCAAGATCCTCAACGTAGAGAAGGCCAGGCTGGCCAAGGCCCTGCAGAACCTCGAGGTGCAGGACATCATCACCGCCATGGGCACCGGGATAGGCGAAGAGTTCGACATCGAGAAGGCCCGTTATCACAAGATCGTCCTGCTCGCCGATGCCGACGTCGACGGCGCCCACATTCGGACCCTCCTGCTCACACTTCTCTTCCGTCACCTGAAGCCGCTGATCGAGTACGGATACGTCTACATCGCCCAGCCCCCCCTCTACCGCGTCAAGGTCGGGTCCCAGGTTCACTACCTGAAAGACGACGGCGAACTCGTTGGCTTCAAGAAAGAGCACCCCAAGGTGAAGCCGACCCGTTTCAAGGGCTTGGCCGAGATGAATGCCCAGGAATTGTGGGAGACCACGATGAACCCCGCCACCCGCACCCTGCTTCAAGTCGAGATGGAGGACGCCGCTCGGGCCGAAGAGGTGTTCGTCACCCTGATGGGCGACGATGTCGCCTCACGCAAGGCGTTCATCCAGCAAAACGCCGACGACGTTCGCTTCCTGGACATCTGAGCCATGGCGACACGGAACCCACCAGCCGAGGGCGTGCCCCAGGTCGAGATCACCGACGAGATGGAGCAGAGCTTCGTCGACTACGCCATGTCGGTGATCGTCTCCCGGGCCTTGCCCGACGTCCGCGATGGCCTGAAGCCGGTGCAGCGACGGATCATCTACTCGATGTTCGAGAACAACATCACCGCCGGGTCGGCCCATCGCAAGTGCTCCAAAGTCGTGGGGGACGTGATGGGGAACTACCACCCCCACGGCGACACGGCGATCTACGACGCCCTCGTGCGCATGGGGCAGGACTTCTCGATGCGTCATCTCCTCATCGACCCGCAGGGCAACTTCGGCAGCATCGATGACCCGCCAGGGGCCGCCAGGTACACGGAGTGCCGTCTCACCAAACTGTCCAACCACCTCCTCGAAGGGATCAGGGAGGACACAGTCGACTTCGAGGACAACTACTCGGGGGAGATGCAGCAGCCCTCGGTGCTCCCCGCCCGGTTCCCCAATCTGCTCGTCAACGGCTCTCAGGGGATCGCGGTCGGGATGGCCACCAACATCCCGCCCCACAACCTCAACGAGATCATCGATGCCTGCACCCACGTCATCGACAACCCCGATGCCACCACCGAGGAGCTGCTCGGCTTCGTCAAGGGACCCGATTTCCCCACCGGCGGTTTCATCGTCGGCACCGGTGGCATCCGGGACGCCCTGACGACCGGCCGGGGATCGGTGAAGATCCGGGCGGTCTGCGACGTGCAGGAGATCCGCAAGGGCCGCACGGCCATCATCGCCACCGAGCTTCCTTACCAGGTGTCGATGGAGCGAATCATCGCCAAGATCAAGGAGCTCGTCGACAACAAGCGCCTCGAGGGCATCGCAGAGGTTCGCAACGAGTCTTCCGACCGGGTCGGTACCCGGCTCGTCATCGAGCTGAAGAGCACTGCCGTGCCTCAGGTCGTCCTCAACCAACTCTTCAAGAACACGCCACTACAGGACTCCTTCGGTTACAACATGGTGTCGCTCGTCGACGGGGTGCCCCGCACCCTCGATCTGGCCGAGATGATCGGCTACTACCTCGACCATCAGATGGAGGTGGTGGAGCGAAGGACCCGCTTCCGTCTGGAAGAGGCTCAGGCCCGAGCCCACATCCTCGAGGGCCTCATCATCGCCGTCGACAACATCGACGAGGTCATCAAGATCATCCGTGGATCGGCAGACACCGCCGACGCCCGAAGCAACCTCATCGATCGGTTCGAGCTGAGCGAGATCCAGGCCAATGCCGTTCTCGACATGCCACTGCGCCGTCTCACAGCTCTCGAGGTGGACAAGCTCCGCACCGAGTTGGGCGAGTTGCACGGCGTGATCGCCGAGTTGGAGGCCATCCTGGCCGACCCCAAGCGTCGCTGGGCGATCATCCGGGATGAGCTCTCGGACATCAAAGGGAAGTACGGGGAGAGCCGTCGGAGCCGGGTCATTCCCGACGAGGGCGATCTCTCGTTGGAAGACCTCATCGCCGACGACGAACTGATCGTGACGGTGTCCTCGGCCGGTTACATCAAGTCGGTGCCGGCGTCGACCTACAAGACCCAGGGCCGCGGCGGGCGCGGGGTGAAGGCCGCCGAGGTCCAGGAGACCGACGTCATCCAACATCTGGTCCACACCACCGCCCACGCCTATCTGTTGTTCTTCACCAACAAGGGTCTCGTCCATCGACTGAAGGCCCACGCCATCCCGCGGCAGTCCCGGATCGCCAAGGGCGTCCTCGCCCAGTCGGTTCTGCCCCTCGAGCCCGAAGAGAGGGTGCAAGCGATCATCGACACCAGGGACTACGAGACCGGGCGCTATCTCGTGATGGTCACCAAACAGGGCGTCGCCAAGAAGACCGAGTTCAAGGAATACGAATCGCGCAACCAGACGCTGGTCGCAATCAAGCTGGTCGACGGCGACGAGTTGGTCTCGGTGCGGACCACCAATGGTGAGAACGACGTGCTGATCTTCACCAAGGAAGGCATGGGGATCCGCTTCAAGGAGGCCGACCTGCGCAGCATGGGGCGGGGCACCCAGGGCGTGCGCGGGATCCGTCTCCGTGAAGGTGATCAGGTCGTTGCCGCAGTGTCGAACGTCGATGGCGAGGAAGTGCTGCTGGTCACGTCCGCCGGTTATGGCAAGAGAACCGTGGTCGGGGAGTTCCGCCGTCAGACCCGAGGCGGGATCGGAGTCAAAGCCTTCAAGCTGACCCGGGTCCGGGGAAGTTTGGTCGGGGCGCGGGCAGTCACCAAAGACGACGACGTCTTCCTCATCTCCTCGGCGGGCATTGGAATCAGGACCCCGGTGGCGACGATCAGCCGTCAGAAACGGGATTCGACCGGCGTGCGGGTGATCCATGTCGGCGACGGCAACGAGCTGTCAGCGCTGGCCATCGTCTCCGAAGAGGTCGAGTGAGGGGAACCATCGGCCGTTTCATGTCGTTGGGACTAGTGCGGTCTTCCTTTAGACTGCCCCGGTAATCCTCAGGAGCCCTATGGCAACTGTTCGTCGCGTAAGACGCATCATCCGAAAGATCGACCCGTGGACCGCGCTGAAGGTGTCGGCCGTGGTCTGGGCCGTGCTCGCTCTCGCCATGGTCCTGGGCGGGGTGATCTTCTGGTCTGTGCTCGATCGGGCCGGTTTGCCACAGCGTCTCACTGATTTCATGGTGGAGATCACGTTGATCGACGAAGGAGCCCAGCCTTTCGCCAACGTCGAGCAGTTCTTCAGAGTCATGATCTTCGGCTCCGTCGTTTGGTGGGTCACCATGACCGGAGCGACCGTGGCCGGTGCGATCGTTTACAACCTGGTGTCCGATGTGGTTGGCGGGCTCGAGGTCGTCGTCCTCGAAGAGACTCTCAACCCGGTGGTTGCCCCCGCCCCGTCACAGATCCTCCACCCGCCGGCCGATTACCGCCCGGGCAACGGCTCGGTGACACCTCCCCCGGACCACGCCGACATCCCGACCGAAGAGAGTCCCCGGGTACTCGATCCGCGTATCTGAGCACGAGGGCCGTCAACCCTCTTCGGAGGCATCGATGACACAGAATTGGTTGCCGTCCGGGTCGGCGAGCACCACGTAGTCGGCGTCCTCCTCATAGATCCAATCGACGCTTCGAGCTCCTAGACCCATTAGGCGGTTGACCTCGGCGTCCTGGTCGGTGGCATAGAGGTCGAGATGATGACGCTGACGGGGCAACGGGTCCGAAGCCACCAGCCTGATGGATAGCCGCTGACCCGATCCCTCTCGTGGCACCAGAATCGCCCAATCATCGTCGGGCTCATCCAGCGGCTCGTAGTCGAGCGCCTCGCACCAAAACCGGACTGCCTCGGCGACATCACGTACTCCCCAAACCACCGAGCCGAGCGTCAACATCGGCCCGAAGCTACCGGTCCTCGGCCATGACCAGGCCCATGACGGCCGCGGTCTGCAGATAGACCAGAGCCGAGTCCCACACCGGCGCTACATCCTCCGCGACGACGTCGATGGCGGCGGCCAGGGCGATTCCGGACATGAAGGCGCCATCGTCGACGATGGTTACCTGTCGCTCGGATCCCACGGCCAGACACGCGGCAAACTGGGCTGGGGATTGGGCCAGTGCCACATGCCTCCCCCCGAAAGTCGTGTCGGCGACCTTGGCCGAACCCACCGGGTCGGGGAATCGCACCTGATGGTCGAACCCCTCTTCCAGATCAGGATGAGCGACGGCAATGATCCTCGGATCAGGCTCGCGGGCACCGAGGGCTAGGGCGAGCCCGACAGGAGACGCACCCCATACCACTACTCCTTCGGCCGGATTGTCCCCATCCCAGAGCAGCGGAACCCCGAGTTTTTGGGCACGTACAGGCGCGTCGTCCCCACTCCCGATCAAGAGATCGCACTCGGAGGCATCGGGGACCACACGAAAACTGCGACTGCGGGCCGGTCCCACGACCAGGACTTCCTCGACTGTGTCATGAGCGCTCAGAGAGTGGGCTGCCCGGACTGCTGTGTCCCCGCTGGCGAGGACGCCTACCTTCACGAG
>JBEVIF010000095.1:0-3070 GCA_040510795.1 Acidimicrobiia bacterium | reverse complement strand
TCGGGTGGCGACGTGGAGTCCTCCGCCCACCGCCACATCTGCACTGTCGGTGAGGGAGCGGAGCGTGGTGACCGTGTCCGTCAATCCGAGGATGTCTCGTGCTGCAGTGCGGAGCTTCCGGCGCCGGGCCATCCGCCGGATGGTCCCTACCTTGGCGTCGGGCTCCGGCCGGGAATCGAGGAGGTCGAGCAGGCGGCTCGACTCCTCCTCGCGGCCGCGGATCTCCGCCAGCAGCCGCTCATCGGCCAGACGGGGGACGAACTCGGGGATGCGGTCGATCAGGTCCCCGATGAGACGGCTCGTCCCGAGCAGTCGGCAGAGCCGCTCGCCGGCCAGCGGGTTCACCTGGAGCAGGGTTACCAGCGCGGCATGGTCGGGAGTGTTTGCCAGGACCGTGCGGAGCTGCCTCAGCCCGAGATCCGGGTCGGGGGTTAGCGACAGCCAGTCGAGCATGAGGGGGAGCACCTGATGCATTGCCTGCGACCGCCGGCTCAGACCCGACGTCAGGTCTTCGAGTGCTCTCTTCGCCGCCGTCACGTCGTTGAAGCCGAGTGCTTCTAGACGCAGAGCGGCTTGCTCCATACCGAGCCGAGCGCTCGGGGATCCAACGAGAGCGTCCAGGATCGGTCTGAAGTAGAGACGCTCGTGAACGTCGCGAACGATGGATCGCACCTCGTCGATCCTTTGTTCGAGCTCCCGGGCCGGATCGATCCCCATTCCCAGGGCGCGGCCCAACTGTTCTCTGCGCTCCGGGTCATCCGGGATCTCGTGGGTCTGTCGCAGGTCCCAGAGCTGGATCCGGTGTTCGAGATCTCGCCAGAATCGATAGGCGGAGTCGAGCCGGGAACGATCCTCCTCACCCACGAATCCGAGGTCGGTCAGGGCCTGGAGGGCTTCGAGTGTGCCCGGCTTCCTCAGCTCCGGGGCGAATCGGCCATGGACCAGCTGGAGGAGCTGGACCGAGAACTCTACGTCCCGGATACCACCTCGCGACCGCTTGATGTCGGACGGCCTCGCTCCCGCCTCCGCCTGCTCCTTCAGCTTGCGGAGGCTCCGCAGGGAGTCCACGTCGAGACCCCGCTCCCAGATCACGGTCTCGACCATCGAGGCGAAGCGTTCGCCGAGGGAGGGGTCGCCGGAGACGTGACGCGCCTTCAGCAGCGCCTGGAGCTCCCAAGGCTCGCCCCACCTGGCGTAGTACTTCGAATAAGAGTCGAGGCTTCGCGAGAGGGGCCCGATCGATCCCTCTGGCCTCAGATCGGTGTCGACGAGGAGCCCTGGACCGTCGGTTCCCCGGGCGGATAGGACACCAACGATGGCCAGGGCGAGGGCGAGGGCTGCGGTCCGGCTGGCCGATTCGTCATCACCTGCCCTGTCATGGACGAAGAGCAGGTCGATGTCGGACGAGTAGTTCAGCTCTCGGGCTCCCCATTTCCCCATTGCGATCACCGCGAAGGGGAGGTCGGCGACCAGTGGGTATTTCGCCGCGATCGCTGCCGTAGCCCGATATTGGACATCCTCCACCAGGTGGTCGATGGCATCAGAGAACCGGGTGGTCGCAACCGTCATGTCGATGACACCGGCCAGGTCGTCCCCGGCGATGGTGGCCAGAGAGGCCCTCCGGCGCAGCGGAACCGAATCCTCGGGAGCCGACCCGATGAGCAAGCCGGGTCGACGGGCGATCGCTTGACTCAAAGCGCGAGAAGCGCCGGCAATGGCGCAGGCTCGTTCCAGGGCGGGGCTGGTGAGGACGAGCTCGGGGTCCGCCTCGATCATCGAGATCAACCTCGGCCAGGCTCCGACAGGATCGGCTCCGCTCGCCACCAGGTCGACGATGGACGATCTCCGGTCCGGGTTCGGTACCAGGACCTCGAGTCTTCCTGCTTCTGCTGACGGAATTGCGGCTACGGGCCGTCTGCCGGTCACACCCGACAGCGTATGCCGGGGCGTATCGTGGAGGTATGCCACTTCGAGTCGCCGGGGCTCAACTGAATCTCTGTGTCGGCGACATACCGGGCAACGAGAGACGCATTGCCGGCGCCATGGATTGGGCCGAAGCAGAGCGTGCCGAAGTGCTGCTCCTGCCTGAGTTGGCGATCAACGGGTATCCGCCCGAGGATCTGGTCCTTCGCGACGATTTCGTGTCGGCGGGCATCGAGGCCCTTCATCGTCTCGCTTTACGAGCGGGGTCGACGGTGGTGGTTGTTGGCTTCGTCGACCGATCGGATGGCCCGTCACGGGGTGCCGTCGACGCCGAGGACCGCCGCGTGGCCAATGCTGCAGCCGTTCTTCACCAAGGCGGGATCGTCGGCATATATCACAAGGTGCTGCTCCCCAATTACGGCGTCTTCGACGAGGACCGCTACTTCGCCGTAGGGGACGATCCGGCTCGGGTCTGGGAAATGGGAGGGATCCGCGTCGGGGTGTCGATCTGCGAGGACATCTGGCTCCCGGAGGGTCCTCCACGTGATCAGGCGGCAGCCGGTGCCAAGGTCTTGCTCAACATAAACGCCTCGCCGTTCCACAAAGGCAAGGCCAGAGAACGCGAGGGCATGATCGTCGACCGCGCTCGTGCATCCGGGGCGGCCGTGTTCTACCTCAACCTGATCGGGGGCCAAGACGAGCTCGTGTTCGATGGGTGCTCTTTGGTTGTGGCCGCCGACGGGACGATTGTCCATCGCTCTCCGCAGTTCGAAGAGGACATGTTCGTCGTCGACGTGCCGCTGCCCGGGGAGGCAGTGGTGGTCGGTTCGGTCACGGACCATCTGGAGCCTGTCGAAGAGGTCTATCGGGCCCTGGAGACCGGACTGGGGGATTACGTCAGGAAGAACGGGTTTGGGCAGGTCGTGATCGGCCTGTCCGGCGGCATCGATTCGGCTCTGACCGCGGTCATTGCCTCCGACGCCCTGGGACCTGACTCGGTTTGGGGTGTCGCCATGCCGTCGCGCTTTTCCTCGCAACATTCGATCGACGATGCCAGGCAACTGGCCGAGAACCTGAGGCTGCGCTTCGACCTCCTCCCCATCGACGACGTTTACGGCGCGTATCTCGAGGCCCTCGCCCCCGTTTT
>JBEVIF010000094.1:0-7700 GCA_040510795.1 Acidimicrobiia bacterium | reverse complement strand
CCCGGGCGTCGGGGTCGAAGCTCAGCCGTCCTGACACGATTGCCAGAACCGGGACCTCGGTGAGGCCGGCCGCGACTCTTCGCCCCCGACGCTCCTCGTCGAGAGCGACCGGTTGGTAGTTCTCGGCCTCGACCGTCCCAGAGCCGACCAGGATCACGTCCGGCACTGCCCTCAACGCCTGAAAAACGGCTTTGTCATCGGGGTCGCCAAGACTGGAGGACTTACCTGCGATCGCCGTCCCCCCGTCAGCCGAGCTTATGAAATTGACCAACACCCACGGCCGGCCATCAGCTTTCCGGTCGTCACTCATGTAAAGCCCGACGAGATCCTCGACAGGTTCGCCGGATTCGGTCTTCCGAAGCATCGGCGAGAAGTTAGCCCTACTCCTCGACGATGAAAGCTGTTGCCATCCCAAACATGCCCTCGTCCCGCTCTACATGGGTGAGGATGTGGCAGTGCCAGACCCAGACACCCGGGTCTTCCAGCTTCATCAGGACCGAGTAGCGCTCACCCGGGGCAACGTTGAGGGTGTCGATCCAGTAAGGACTGTCCAACGGGACGCCATCCTTGGCGTACACCAGCTGACGGAACTGATGTTGGTGCATCGGGTGGATCTGCAGGCCTTCGTTGAAGTAATGGACGACGACCCAGTCCCCCACATGTCCGGTATACGGCTGAGTGGCCGGGAACGACTTGCCGTTGAGGCTGAGGCCAATGACCCCGGCGTCGTTCAGCACCATCGGAATCTCCTGCGAAACCACGAGGTCGGCCGGGATCTCAACGCCAGAGATGGTCTGGCCGACGGGCATCGCTACCTCGCCGACCATGAACGTTCCGAACATCCCGTTGGGAACCTGCATCTGCCCGTGATGGTGGGCGTGGTACATCGCCACCATTGGCTCCCGGGTGGTGAACTCATAGACAAAGCTCTCACCAGGTTTGATCAGTGGCTGCGTGAGGGGGGCGACCCCGTCCATGCTGTTGGGGACCTTCACTCCGTGCCAGTGCACATCGGTGCCCATCGGAAGCTGGTTCTCCACGACCACCCGAACCTTCTCCCCCACGTCCACCTGGATCTTCGGTGCCGGCACCATCCCGTTGTATGTCCAAGCTTCGACCACCTTGCCCGGCTCGACCTCCCAGTCGGTGATCGCCGCCGTCAGGTGGAACTCCTTGGTGCCATCGGCCAGGACGGTCGGCTCGAGCGGCTGATTGCCCTCCCCCTCGGTCTCCGCGGGAAAAGCCATTATCGACTCCTCCATCAGGCGGTCGAGCTCGGCCCAATCGGCTTCAGTGCCCTCGTGGTCACCGTGGTCGCCTTCACCTGGTCCGACCGCCCCCTCGACCACATTGATCGTCGCCTCCATCCCCGCCTCACGATGGCCTGCAATCGAGCAGAAGATGACGTAGGAGCCAGGGGCGAGCTCGCCAACATCCAGTTGCGCCGAGTCTCCAGCGGCGAGGTCCGGAGTGGTCGGGCCACCTTCGAGAGCCAGATTGTGCGCGGTCGATCCCTTGTTCGTGGCCTGAAACACCGTTGCCCCAGCCGGTATCTCTGCCAGGCCGTCGATGGCAAACTCCGATAGGGCATACTCCACGATCTGCTGCTCAGCAGGCTCACCTTCCTCGCCGGTTGCAGCGGCCGGCTGTCCGCGAAAGGCAACGATCGCGGCCAGTACGGCCACCGCCAGACCGATCAGCGCCAGGATTATCAGGAAGCGATCGAAGGCGCGGGCAGGCGACAGATCCCGCGTGTCATCACGTTGTGGAGTCATACACCCCGAATGTAAAAAGGGCCTGACATGGCCATTAGGGGCAAAGGCCCCTAATCCGGACAATCCAGGGTCGCGATCATTGGAGAGACGATGGAGGTTCGATGATGCAAGTACGGGAATTGGTCGGGGGCGACGTTGTGTGGGTCAGTCCCGACGCAACGTTGCGCCAGGCAGCCGAGACGATGATGGCCACGGAGGTGGGCTCGGTGGCCGTCGAGGTCGATGGCGCACTGGAAGGGATCCTCACCGAACGCGACCTCCTCCGTGCCGTTGCAAACGACGCCGACCTCGATCGCGACATCGCCAGCAACTGGATGACGGAGTACCCGGATTCGTTCGGTCCGGATATGGAGGTCGAGGAGGCGGCCGCGTGGATGCTCGCCACCGGCTTTCGCCACCTCCCGGTGGTAGACGGTGATGGGGTCCTGGGTGTCATATCGATAAAGGATGTCCTGTGGGCCGTCACTGACGACGCGGGTTGAGCCATGGAGCCGATCAGCGAGGCCGAGGCGTTCGACTTTCTCGAGCATGAGATGGTGGCTCATCTCGGAGTGATCGATGACGGCAAGCCCTACGTAACGCCGATGTCGTTCGTCCTCGATGAGCGGCGCCTGCTCTTTCGCACCAAGCCGGGCAAGCGGTTTGAGGCAATCGAGGAAAATCCGAACGTATGCGTCGAGGTCTCGCGCTTCGACGATGAATCCGGGGACTGGGTGAGCGTCGTGGTCAAGGGCACTGCGATCGAGCGAACCGACGAGCCGACCACGTCTCACGTCGTCCAGATGCTGCTCGAGAAGTATTCGGCGGTCCTGGGCTCGCCACTGGGTACCGGTGGCCTCCAGCCAATGGCCAGCTTCCCCCACGTGGTCGAGGTCAGTATCGATGAGATCACCGGCATGAGCTCGGGACGGGGATTCTCATTCCGGACCCGTCCGGGCCGTCTCTGATGTTCGTCCGCTACGAGACTGAGGTGCCCCTCTCTATGCCGATTGTGGAACGTGCGCTCGACGGCATCGAATCCCAACTGTGCGCCCTTGCCGATCTCGCCTACCGGGAGGGTGAAGAGCTGCGTTCCCGGGTGGGGCCAGGCCCCGGGAATCTCGCCAAGGAGGTGCGGCTCGAGATCGGCTCTCCCCAGATCCATCGGACCGGTCTCATCTATCCGGTGAGCTGGTCGGCCGTGGGAGCTGAGGCGCTGTTTCCCCGGCTGAACGCCGATCTGGTCATCTCCCACATCGGGGTCCACAGGACCAGGATCATCATGGATGGCACCTACGAGCCCCCGCTCGGGCAATTCGGCAGGGTCGTGGACAGGATCCTCCTGCGACGCATTGCGGAATCGACGGTGAAGTCCTGGGTGGATCGCCTCGCTGAGTCATTGATTGCCTACACACGGTCACCTGATCGGGAGTCGCACGTCGACGGTCGTGCCTTCGCCCGGCCTGCTCGTCACATCGATGCGTCCGCCCACACTGGCAGCCCGGGCGGCCAGATTGGCTAAACCCATTCCTGTCGTCGACGAAGCCGGGTCGAAGCCGGCGCCGTTGTCACGTACCCATATGCGGCACCAGTCCGGGTCGGCATCGACGACCACCTCGACACCCGCGCCTCCGGAGTGACGGAGAGCGTTGCTCAGCGCCTCGGTCACGAGCTTGACGACCTCGTCCTCGAGCTGCTCGGTAGGCAGGCGTGCGACAGCGATCTCTAGGGTCACCGACGCCGGATAGGCCGAGCCCATGCGTGAGACCATTTCCTGGAGGCGATCGTCGAGTTGACCTCGGTCACCGGTCGCTCTCAGCTGGAAGATGTAGGCGCGCAGCGACTCGACGACAAGGTCTAGCCGATCCACCGATTCCTCGATCGTCGATGCGGCCGTGGGGTCGGTAACCCGTTCGGCGATCCCCTGCAGGGCGAGGCCGACCGCAAAAAGGTCCTGGATCACCGAGTCATGGAGGTCCCTCGCGATTCTCTCCCGATCCTCTCCGACCGCCATCGAGCGCAGACGCTCCTGAAGCCGTGCCGTGGTCACCGCCGAGCCGGCGATCCGGCTCAACGCCTCGACGAGCATCACGTCGTCATCGGTGAAGCCGCCCTCTTTTTCGGTGAGATAGAGATTGCCGAATGCCCCGCCACCGGCCGCCACCGGGACACCCAGGAAGCTCCGCATCGGTGGGTGGTTAGGCGGAAAGCCGTAGGAGTCGGGATGATCGGCGATCGAGTCGAGCCTTATGGTTCGCTTCTCCCGCACCAGCGTCCCCAGCACCCCCTTTCCCGTGGGAAGCGCCCCAATCCTCTTGGTCTGCTCGTCGGTGAGACCCTCATGGAGGAATTCGGTGAGCACGCCGTGCTGGCCGATGACGCCGAGCGCGGCATATCGAGCACCGGTTGCCCCCTTCGCCTCTGCCACCAGACTTCTGAGCACTTGCTCCAGATCGCCCGCCCCAACCACTGCCGCAGCCGCCTCGATCAACTCCGGCAGCCGGTGCACACCTGTTGGCTTGGACATCGGACGACGACCATACAGCTACCGTTTTTCTCGATGTCGAAACTCAAAGTCCTATTGGTTGACGACCACGAGATCGTCCGAGCTGGGATCAAGGCCCTTCTCGACGCTGAGGACGACCTGGTAGTCGTTGGTGAAGCGGGAACGGCCACCGAGGGAGTACGACGGGTTGGCTTTGACGAGCCGGACGTTGTGGTCCTGGATGTGCGTCTCCCCGACGGGAGTGGGGTCGAGGCATGTCGCGATATCCGCTCCCGATTCCCGAACGTCAAGGTGTTGATGCTGACCTCGTTCGCCGATGAGGAGGCTTTGATGTCGGCGATCCTGGCGGGTGCCTCCGGCTATGTCCTCAAACGAGTGAAGATGACCGACCTGGTCGACGACATCCGGAGGGTGGGCGGCGGCGAGTCTCTGCTCGACCCGGACATGACCGAGCGTCTGTTCGCCCGCCTCCGCACCGGCTCGAGCGAAGACCCTCTCCTGTCGAGACTGAGCAAACAGGAGCGAACGATCGTCGGCTATATCGCCGACGGGCTGACCAACAAGCAGATCGCCGATGAGATGTTCTTAGCCGAGAAGACGGTGAAGAACTACGTGTCCAACCTCCTGGCCAAGATGGGAATGAGCCGTCGGAGCGAGGCCGCTGCCTATGTGGCCCGGATCGAGGGCGAACACGAGGGCGCCGATTCGGCCCAGGGCTGGGGAGAGGGTTGACCTAACGCCCGGCAATCGACGAAGGTGTCGAGGCTGGCTCAGGGTCCAGTGCTAGATCCCAAGATTTGCGCGGATAGCCGCGAGGTCACCCTGCCAGACATTCTGGATCAGGATCGGCTTGAAACCCATCTCGACATTGATGCCGAGCATCGGCGCGTTGGATCCGGCGTTCTCGGTGTCGATGCGGCGCACACTCGGGTACGCCTCACGGAGTTTGAGCGCCATGGCGGCCTTGACCCAACGCCCAAGGCCCTTGTTGCGGTGTTTGGGGTCGACACCGGTGTCCCACTGTTCGACGAGATCGGGCTGGAGGCGTCTGTAGGCAACATTCGTGTATCCGGCCAGCTCGCCAGTCGGCTTGTGCCGGGCGACGTACGTGAGGATCTCCCGTTCCGCTTCCACGCCGTACTTCCCCTCGAGGTCACGCCAGATCTCAGGTGTCATGATCTCTTCCTCTTCCTCGACGTAGTCCTCTTGAGGAGCCGAGTTCATCACGAACATCAGGTTGCAGTACGCATCGAGGTATTGGTCGTCGAGAGGGCTGGGCAGGAACAACAGCTCGTAATCGGAGGCGCGCTCGGCCGCCCGTGCCACCCATGACTCCATGAGCGCCCAGTCGATCTCGGCGAATGACAGACGGCTCACCTTTTCCCGATACGCCGACTTCATGCCGGCGCGCCCGGCCAGCGCTTCCTCGGGCCTCCCGTCGGGGATGCCGATGGCCAACCGGGTCCGACCATCAGTCTCGGCAGCGTCGACCATCGCCGTCGCGATCGCTCTTCCGTAGCCGGACCCACGATGATGGGGATGCACGAAGACCCAACCGAACGCGTTCGCCAGGTTCTGTACCAGGTCGACATGGAGACCGGATGTGGCAACGATCTCGGGGCCTTTCCACACGACCCAATGAGACACCCGCTCGCAATCGAGTGGATGACGCCAGTCGAGTAGGCGCTGAGCTGCTGGCTCTGGTGGATCGCCGGGCAGAACCTCTTCGTCGAAGGCGAGATGCAGCTCATGCATCGCTTCGAGGGTTTCCTCGGGCGCGGTGCGCGTGTCGACGTATTCGATGTGGGAGGACATGACCTTTCGAGGCTAGAAATCGTCGGTCAACCTTGCGGGTGAATTATGAGGGGGCGATCGACGCGGCCTGTTCCGCCCACTCCTCTCGGGTGATTCGGTACACGACGTGACGGCGAAGCCGATTGTCGTCGCCAAGCCGGGGATGATCGAAGTCCAGCTCGGGAGCGCGGGTCATGCCCAATCGGATCATCACTCCCTGGGATCGCTCGTTGGCGGGGACCGTCCAACTGAGGATCTCGTCCAGGTCAGCCTGATAGAAGCCGAATTCGAGTGCTGCCTTGGCGGCTTCGGTGGCAAACCCGTTCCCCCACTCGGCCCGGGCGAAGCGCCAGCCGATCTCGACGGCAGGAGTGAAGTGAGTGCGGAAGGTCGGGACGGCAAGGCCCGCGAACCCAACGAGCCTCGGCGCCCAGAGCGTTTCCACGGCCCACAACCCGAAACCGAACTCCTCGAAATGAAGCTCGATCGTCTGCATCAGTTGGTCCGACTCTTCGGCGGTGAGCACACCGGGAAAGTGCTCCATCACATCCGGGTCGGCATTGAGCGCGGCAAAGCCGGCTCGGTCGTCATCGGTCCACCTTCGGAGCACCAGGCGCTCGGTGCGGATCGTGGGCCCGGTCTCCATCGGGTCAGCGTAGGCAACGCCGGTTCGAGAGGCCTAGCGCCGGCCGCGGAGCGGTATCAGGTCAGTCGACCTTCTTCCCAATTTTCTCGGTGGCATCCTTCACGGAATCGCCGGCTTTCTTGGCAGCGTCGCCAACCTCGTCAGCCGCGCTGGAAGCGGCCTTCTTGGCATTGCCGGCAACCTTGCCTGCAGTCTCGCCAACCTTGTCCGCCACGTCGGAAGCGGCCTTCTTGGCGTCATCCATCGCGTCCTCGATGAGAACACCCGTTTCCTTGAGACGGGGGATCACCTGGTCCGCCACGTCGGAGGCACGGTCATCGCCGATGATCGGCCCGAGCTTCGACTCGAACTTGGCGCGGGCCTCGGACTCGGTCAGACCGTAGAAATCCCTTCTCCGATCCGACATGAACTTGGTGATCGCGGCGACGATCCCGACAACCAACAGGATCTTGAACAAGGTCCTGAAGGCATGGCTTTCGTCGGTTGTGTCTCCGATGACTTTGGTGTCTGTCATCTCTTTCACCTCCACCTCCAACCATACAGAACGGGCACCGGGACTTTTCGCGGCCTGACCACGAGACTCTTCAACTGAGGACGGGCCTTGCGTATGTTCGACCGTGATGTGATTCGATGGCTGGTCGCAGGCCTGATCGTCGTCGGTCTGGCAGTCGGGATCTGGGCCCTGTGGCCTCGGGAGAACTCAGATCCCTCCCCTACAACTGTGCCCATTGCGGTCGAGACCACCACAACGACTCTTCTGACGACGACAACCAGTGCGCCACCTACGACGTCAACTACCGAAGACACCCACATCGTGGCCACCGTCGAGGAGGCGGAGGAGATCCTGCGCGCACTCTGGTTCGGGTGGTTCGAGGGGATCTACAACCAGGACGAGGACCGGATACGTGAGGTGGTGGGGACGCAGGCGATGCTGGACGCGGCGCGTGAAGCCTTTGGTGCACCCTTCACAGCGAGACCTTCCGTTGAAAATGTTCGTTTG
>JBEVIF010000093.1:0-7425 GCA_040510795.1 Acidimicrobiia bacterium | reverse complement strand
TCGTAGGCGTCGGCGACACCCATCGCCCCGGCCATCTCCAACAGCGCGTCCTCATCTGCAACCGCCGCCCGCAACGCGCCATCCCAACCGTCATCGAACAGCGGGTCCGGCGATGCAGTCGCTGCGGCGAATCGCAGCAGCGCCGGTCTCGGCGGCTCGTCGACATGGCCCTCGTTCCGGGTCACCGGGTGCTGTTCGACGAGATCGAACAGCTCGGACGGCTTCTTGGCCTTGACGGTGGGCTCGGGCAGGCCGTACCAGTAGGAGCCGGTCATGATCAGCATTGATCGGGCCCGGGTCGCCGCCACGTAGGCCACCCTCCACTCCTGGAGAGCGTTCTGCTCACGGAAGTAGTCGCCTCGCTCCTTCTCATCGGCCGGTATGCCGGCCAATGCGTTGTCGATTCGATGCTCCGGAGGCAGGAATTGGGCGAAGCGCACCGGATCGGGGAAAGTCCCGCCCTTCACCGGAAAGCTCCCGTCGGTGACGGCCGGGATTGCAACCACATCCCATTCCAGCCCCTTGGCCCGGTGCACAGTTACCAGCGTCACCGCCTCCTCCCCGGAGAGGTGTGCCGAGTCGAGCTCCTCGGCCGGCTCGTCCTCCATCGCCTCCAGGTAGTCGAGGAAGGCCGAAAGCGAGGGACGTCCCTTGAGGGGGCTCCAGTCCTCGGCCAGGTCGAGCAGGCGATACAGATTGAGACGGGCCGTCGTCCTTTGATTGGCGGGGAGGGATTCGACGTCCTGCCAGGCGCGGGTCCGGTCGAGGACGAGCCGGCAGACCTCGACCAGGCTGGCGCCCTGGCTCTCGGCAAGCACGTCTCGGTAGATTTCCAGGAAGTGCTCGTAGGCGGAGCGGGCCTCGGGCCGGAGGCCCTCGATCACGTCGACTTCTTCAATCGCCTCGAGCAGTGTCACGCCCGGCACCGCATCGCGATCTATGTCCTCCCGCCTGATGCTGCCCAGCCAGTGCGACAGTGGGGCGATGTCGGCGTAGCCGAGGCGATATCGGCTTCCGAAGAGGATCTGGACCAGCGAGGGCGAGTGCCCGGGCCGGTCGAGCACCGTGAGCCACGCTCGGAGGTCGGCCACTTCGGGCACCGAGAGCAGTCCACCGAGGTTGGCCACCTCGACCGGTATGTCATGCCTGGCGAAGGAATCGACGACTACGGAGAAGTCCTTGTTCTTCCTGAAGAGAACGGCCATCTCCGACCAGGGTGTGCCCGCTTGGTGCAACGCATCGAATCTGCGAGCGATCCAATCGGCTTCTGCAACGGCGTCTTCTGCCCAGTAGGTCACCACCTCGCCCTTCGAGTCGGGATCGTGGGAGACCAGGTCTTCTGCAGCCGGGTTGGCACGCCGTCGGATCACGTTGGCAACCTCGAGTATCGCCGGAGCCGAGCGCCGGTTGAGGGTGAGGGTGCCCTGCTTGGCGGGCCCTCCGTCCGGTGCCGGGAAGTGGGTGGGGAAGAGCTCGAAGTTCTCGGCTGATGCCCCCCGCCATTCGTAGATCGTCTGGTCCTCGTCACCCACCGCGATCACCGGGATCCCCGCCTGCCCGTCGGACGGGCCGAAAACCGTGGTGAGCAACACCCGCTGCGCTGGATTGGTGTCCTGGTACTCGTCCAGGATCACGACCTGGTAGCGGCCGCGGATCTCTGCCACCAGCTCGGGGTGATCGGTCAGGAGACGGGTGGACAACGTGACCAGATCGGAGTAGTCGACAACTTTGAGCCGTCGTTTGTCAGCGTCATAACGTTGCAGTGTTTTCAGCATCTCCGCCCGCATCGCCCACACCTCGTCGGCGGGATCGACGTGGGCGATCAGGGCATCGGGGGTGACGAGGTGGTCGCCCATTCGGTCGCCCAGGGTCCGGATCTTGTCCAACCCATGTGGGTTGGTGATGTCGAGGTGGTCATACGTGGTGTGGTGATAGGTCTCGGAGAGGATCTGTCGGGAGAAGGTCGGGGTGATCACCCTGACCCTGGTGTCGACCCCGGCGAGGGCGCCGAACTCCGCCAGGATCTGCGCGGCGAACCCGTGATAGGTGTGGACCTCCGCCTGACGGCCCTCCTCTACCGCGGACCCGAGAAAGGCTTTCACCTTGTCGGCCAGCTCGGATGCCGCCTTGTTGGTGAATGTGATCCCAAGGATCTGTTCCGGGTCCACGCCATGGTTTTCCACGAGGTTGGCGATGACGAGGGCGACGGTCGTCGTCTTGCCGGTGCCCGCCCCAGCCCGTATCCGGATCGTGTCCAGACCCATGTCGAGGACTGCCTTCTGCTCTGGCGACGGCTGCAACGAGCTCATGGCAGGTAGGCGCCCTTTCCTTCTGCCCAGGCCGGGCAGGACAACCGAAAGGCGCATTTGTTGCACCGACTGTTGACCTTGGGTTCCCATCGCTCAGCAAGGATCGAGTCGGTCACTTCCTCCATCGTTCCCATGACCTCGGGCAGGAGCTCCATCTCGAACGATCTCCTGGTCACTGATGCGGCCTCCTTGCGAGGGAACCACATTTCGGCTGCAACGACGGGTTCTCCGGTTTCCCTTGTCACAGCCGACGCATAGAAGCCGAGCTGAACCGACGCTTTCCCCTCAGGGACACTGGGTGGGTTCTTCGAGGTCTTGTAGTCGACGACCCGAAGCCCGTCCGGGCCCCTCTCCAGCCTGTCGATGTAGCCAACCCATTGGATGCCGCCGATCTCGGTCTCGACCTTCTTCTCCAACTCGACAGGTGCCCCGTCGCTGGGCCATCTCTCGTAGAGACGGAGAACGGTTTCACGGGCGTGGCGCAGCCATGCTTGGTCGAGTTGAGGCGTTCCGAAGTCCGCCCCCGCCCACACGCTCTCCAGGTGCCTCATGGCGTCGGAGAGATCGGCATGAGTCTTTTCCGAACCGATGACCTCTTTCTCGGCGGCCTCCAAGGCGGCATGCACGAGGGTCCCGAGCTCGGCATAGGGGGAGAAGGTGTCGCTCAGGCCGAGGCGACGCTCCAGTGCATATTGCCGGGGGCAGGTTATGTAGGCGCCTGCCTGGCTGGGGGAAAGCCGAAGAAGACCTTCCCCCAGGATCGGCTGCTCGGGCCCGGGGGCGGGCACTCCGGCAAACGCCATCGGATTCCACCACGGAGCCGGTGGCCGGGCCAGCAGTTGTGCTGCGGCGAGACGATCGAAGGTGGTGGCGCCAGGGTCGAGCAGTGTCCGTCGCAGGGAGACCTCCGCCTCGCTCAGCGAGACCGGTGGGCCGTCCTGCTCCTCGGGCAGGCCGGGGCCGACCCCGGGTTCGGCGGCTGCCATGAGAAAGCGAGATGGCCGGTGCTCACCCTGGTCGACTCCGGCCGAAGTGGCGGTCCAGACCACCTTGGATCTGGCCCGGGTCATCGCGGTATAGGCGAGACGCATCTCCTCCTGGATCTGAAACAGATGCTGAGCCTCGGGGTTCGTGGTCCGTTCCGGGGAGAGAAGCTCGGGCCTCAACATCCTCCGTCCCCGTCGAAGGTCGGGGAAGACCCCCTCGACGGCGTTGGCGATGTAGACGACTTCGAATTCGAGGCCCTTGGCCTGGTGCAGGGTGGTGAGCGTGACCTGCTGCTCGATGGACCGGTAGGGGAGAAGCGGGGTCGACTCGATGCCGTCCTCCTCCGTCAGGCTGAACACGGCGTCCAGGGTCACCGTGGCGTCCCGTTCCGCCTGGCGCTCCAACACCTGGGAGAACGATGTGAAGGCGAGTCGCCATTCCTTCCGCTCCGGGTCGAGCACCACCCGCTCCAATTCGTCGATGCTGGTCCAGAGTTTCCAGAAGCCGTCGATCGCCGGCAGCTCGACGGCCCAATCGGGCTGGTCGAGCAGAGCGGCCAGCCCGGCATGCTCGGGAAGCTCGCGGGCGAGGACGGCGGGCCATGGATCCCAGGTGCGGAGACGGGAACGCAGGATCTCGCGCTCTTTTCCCAGCCCTAGTCCGATCAGCGGGCCCAACAAAAGCCTTCTCATCGCCCGGTCGGCGTCGACCGCTTCTCCCGGTGCGACCAGAGGGGTTGCCCCGCCACTCTTGGCCACTATCACGAGATCCTGGATCATCCGCACCGCCGGGTTCTCTGTTAGACGGGCCTCTGGGGAGTCGTGAGGCACGTTTCTTCGGTCCAGCGCCCGGCTCAGCTCGTTGAGCATCTCCCGTTTCGATCGGACCAGCACCGCGATGGCGGACGGCTTCCGACCTTCGACCCGGATTTGGTGCTCTATGTCCCGTGCGATCCAGTCCGCCTCGGCGGTCTCCTGGTCGAACACGTACGTCTCGACCCGCCCGGTGTGGGCCGCCGGGGCCACCGGTCCGGCGGCTCCGGGAAGTTCGCCGGCGGAGACGATGCGAAGTGCCGAGCCGAGGATTTGTGCCGGGACCCTCAAGCTCCGACCCAGAACGATGCGCCGGGCGTCGGGATGCTGCTCGGTGAAAGCAGCGATGTTTCTGACCTCTGCGCCCCGGAATGAGTAGATCGACTGGTAAGGGTCTCCCGCAGCCATGAGATTGCCGTGGGGTAGGGCCATGAGACGGGCGATCTCGGCCTGGACCGTCGACGTGTCCTGATATTCGTCGACCAGCACGTGAGTGAACTGGGCTGCCAGATCCTGCCCCTCCGGGCGCCCGAGTAGATCGACAGCCGAGACGAGGAGAGTGGCGTAGTCGGTGCGGCCACGCTCCTCCAGCGTCTCACGATACCGTCGGAACAAACCCGGGATGCCTCGCCAGTCGGCGCGCTCGGTGGCCCTCGCCACAAGGTCCTCGGGCGAGAGCATTCTCTCGGAGCAACGCATGAGGAAGTCGGCGACCTCACCGGCGAAGGCGCTCGTGCCCAGGATGCCCCGATAGAGGATCGGCCATTGCTCCGGGTCCTCCGTTTGGAGAAGTTCACCGACCAGGCCGATCTGTTCCGGTGTGGTGAGGGGGATGGGGCGGTCGGATGCGGGGGCGGCCTCCAAGAGTCGGAGCGCCAGCGAATGGAATGTGGAGGCACCGATGGGCATCCCACCGCCACTGAGGGCGGCATCGACCCGCCGTCGGATGTCGCCGGCAGCTCGGCGGGAGAAAGTCAGCAGGGCGACCTGGTCTCTGCGCGCCTGTCCGGAATCGATGAGGGAACAGACCCGGCGCACCAGGAACTCGGTTTTCCCGGTGCCGGGCCCGGCCACCACGATTTGGGGGCCGTCGGCATCGGCGAGCACGGGGGCCCAGTCTTCCGGCTCGAGCCGGATCTCGGTCAACGGCACCGGGCTGATCGTAGGGTCAGGCCGCCTCGGGAAGCCGGGCGATCTCCGCAACGAGTTCCGCCTGAATCCCGTATTCGGCCAGGTAGCGGACAGGGTCGGCAAACGGGTCGACGTCGGGCTCGGTGGTCGCTTGGAATGTCTCGAAGTTGCTCATATCGGGGAAGCTATCGGTCGGGTGTGACACATTTCCCGAAGAATCCCAGCGCATAGGATGGGCGACGTGGCGGTGAATGAACGGAGGTCGGCGTGACCACTGTGGTTGGCAACGAATTCGACTCACCGATGTACAAGGAGGCCGCCGGCCAGTTCGACCGGGTAGCCCGCCTAATGGGCCTGGACGACAACGTCGCCGACCGGCTCCGTGTCCCGCAGAAGTCGACCATGGTCAGCTTCCCGTTCCGCCGTGACACCTATTCGGAGGTGGAGACCCTCTTCGGTTACCGGATCCAGCACCTCACCACCATGGGCCCGACCAAAGGCGGGATACGGTTCGCCCCCGACGTCGATCTGGGCGAAGTCGCCGCCCTCGCCATGTTGATGACTTGGAAGTGCTCGATCGTCGGTCTCCCCTTCGGCGGGGCAAAGGGTGGTGTCCGTGTCGACCCGATGCAGCTCTCCCGCGCCGAGCTTCAACGGGTGACCAGACGCTTCACGATGGAGATCATCAACGTGATCGGGCCGGAGACCGACATCCCCGCGCCCGACCTCGGCACCAACGAGCAGGTGATGGCCTGGCTCATGGACACCTACTCTCAACACGTCGGGCATTCGGTCCCCGCGGTCGTCACCGGGAAGCCGCCTGTCCTTGGGGGCAGCGTGGCCCGGCGGGAGGCGACAGGCCGCGGGCTGATGTTCCTCCTGCCCCAGGCGGCGGGGGTCCGGGGGATTGACCCCAACAATGTCTCGGTTGCGATCCACGGCTTCGGGAACGTGGGTCGGTATGCGGCCATTGCCGGCCATCAGATGGGGGTCACGATCGCGGCTGTGTCAGACATCTCCGGTGCGCTCTACGACCCGGAGGGGCTGGACGTCGACGCAGTGGTCAAATGGGTCGACGAGAACCGCTTCCTCGAGGGCTTTCCGGACGCCGATTTCATCGACGGTGACAAGATCTTCTCATTGCCGGTCGACGTCCTCGTGCCGGCCGCCATCCAGAACGTCATCCGTGGCGACAACGCCGGCGAGATCCAGGCCCAGATCATCATCGAGGGCGCCAACGGGCCGACAACGATCGAAGCCGATGACATTCTCCGCGAGAAGGAAGTCCTGATCATCCCCGACATCCTGGCCAACGCCGGCGGTGTGACGGTCTCCTATTTCGAGTGGGTCCAGGACGTCCAGAAGTACTTCTGGACCGAGAACGAAGTAGTCGCACGACTGCGCGAGATCATGACCCGAGCGTTCAGCGATGTGCACAACATCGCCATCAACGAAGACGTCGACCTGAGGACTGCCGCACTCATCAAGGGGATCCGCAAGGTGGCCGATGCCAAGCTGGTACGGGGGATCTTCCCCTAAGAGGCTTTGGCCTGAGCGCCCGCGAAGGCGGGGCAGATCTCCTTGAACGAGCACCAATTGCACAACGTGCCGGGTCGGGTGGGGAAGTTTCGCGTGGCCAGGGCGCGGTCGATCGCGTTCCACAGCGCCCGCAGCTGCGAGTCCATCGCGTCGAGCTGGCGGTCGTCGATGTCGAGCCTGTACAGCGTCGGCCCGCTCAGATAGAGGAGGCGAAGCTCCTTGGGAGTCTCCCCGGTGCGGCGTCGGATGAGAAGGGCGTAGATCTTCAGGGCGAAGAAGGCGGGGAGCGCGTACCTCTCCGGTGGGGCTTTGCCCGTCTTGTAGTCGGTGATGACGAGACGACCGTCGTCGTCGCGGTCGATCCGGTCGAGGATCCCTCTGATCGTGATCCCGTCGAGCTCTTCGAGCATGTCCAGCTCGCGGTCCACCGGGTCGAACCCGGTCGGGTCCTCGATGCTGAAGTAGTTGGTGAGAAGGGCGAGGGACTCCACGCCCCATTGCCGCTCCTCGTCGGTGTCGCCGAAGAGGTCTTCGAACTCCTCGCTGCCTCGGAGCTCGGTCCAAGCCTCCCGGAACAGGTCATACAGGAGCTCGGGTGAACGATCGATGGAGGGGTGGTCGAAGAGTCGCTGCAGTGCGAGATGGGC
>JBEVIF010000092.1:0-4381 GCA_040510795.1 Acidimicrobiia bacterium | reverse complement strand
ACCCCCCCGGGCCGCAGGTCTTCCGGTTGGTAGAAACCGCAGACCCGGACGCTCTCCTCCACGTTTAGAAAACCCATCCCGTTGCCACCACAGATCGGGACACCGCCTCGATCGGCCAGGTCGCGGAGTCGATCCCGTAGCGACCCGCCACCCCTCGCTTCCCCGTTGCAACTGGCGAAGATCGCCGCTGATCGCGCCCCAGTGCTCAGGACCTTTTCCATCTCCGCTTCGAGTTGCCCGTTCGCCACGGCCAGGACCGCCAGGTCCACCGATGCGCCGATGTCCTCGAGCGAAGGGACGGCGCTGATGCCGTGTACTGATTCGTAGCGCGGGTTGACAGCATGCACTTCCCCCACGAAACCGCCCGAGATCAGCTGCCGGATGGTCAGGTCACCCACCGACCCCGGCCGCTCACTGGCTCCGACGACAGCGACGGTTCGGGCCTTGAGCATGGGGTCGAGTGACATCATCGTGAGGGGATCCTGAACGGCTGTTCAGCGTACCGGCAGCAACGGCGCCGCCGCAATGGTCGCCAACGCTGTGCCAAGATTGCCCGGTGAGCCCTCGACCCAGCCTGACAGCCACGCGACGCAATGAGATCCTGGCTGCCACGAGCGCCACCATCGCCGACAGGGGGTTGTGCGAGACACGCATCGCCGATATCGCAGATCACATCGGGGCCAGTCCCGCCCTCATCCTCTATTACTTCCCGTCCAAGGCCGCCCTGTTGACAGAGGCGCTCGTCTATCAGGACCGGATGTTCCACGAGGCAGTCAAGGGCGAGCTGGACGACGCGACCTCCGCCGCCGCCAAGCTCGCCATCCTCATAGAAGCCAGCTGCCCCAGGCCAACTCGTGGCGACGGAGACCTCGATGGGTGGGTGCTATGGCCGGCCGCCTGGGAGATGTCGCGACACGATCCGACACTGGCCGCAGCCCGGGCTCGACTAGACGAGTCATGGCGGGCCCAGATCGCGTCGATCGTCGATGAGGGGGTCGCGGCCGGAGAGTTCACCGATGTGGACGCCTCCGACTTTTCCATCCAGCTCGCCGCCCTGCTCGATGGGCTCGCTATCGAGGTCATGCTTCGGGACCCCACCGTGGACGCGGCACGTATGCGAAAGCTCGCGTTCGACTTCGTCGACTTGGCGCTCAATACCCGTGTTTGACCGACGCGATACCTGAACAGCGGTTTAGTGTCTCCGCGCAGCGCCGAGGAGGAAACATGGCTTATCACCCCCGGGAAAACTGGATCCCTCAGAACAGGAAGAGGATCTACACGCGCAGGGACTTCGTGCAGAGAGCGGCACTCCTCGGAATTGCGCTTCCCGTCCTGCCCAGCCTGCTCGCCGCATGCGCTGACCGGGAGGGGCAGGACAGCGCCGAGTTGGCGATCGGCACCCCAGCCAGCCCGGTCCAGCAACCATTGTTCGACGACAACCCCGCCATCGAGTCGGGGCTGGAGCCCGAGGCCGGGCCTCTCCTGTTGTACAACTGGGAGGACTACCTGAACCCGGAGACCATTCCGCTCGCTGCGGAAGCGCTCGGCGTCGACATCCAGGTGACCACCTTCGTCAACGAGGAGGAAGCCCTCGCCCGTCTCTCGTCCGGCGAGGTTCAGTTCGACGTCTGGTTCCCCACCTCACAGCGAGTCCCGGTAGCGGTGGCCGCAGCTCTCATCCAACCTCTCAATCACGACTATCTGTCCAACCTCCAGGCCAACGTATGGCCCCAGCTAGCCGATCCCTACTACGACCAGGGATCCCGCTACACGGTGCCTTACGTGACCTACACCACGGGCATCGGGTGGCGAATCGACCTCGCCGACAGTGCCGACATCGAGGGCCAGGCCAACCCCTGGGATGTCTTTTGGAACGAGAAGTACTCCGGGGTGATCGGCATGCTCGATTCCTTCACCGATGTGATACCAGTCGCCCTGTTCCACAATGGGGTGGCCGACCCGTCGCAAGCCACCGAGGCCGAATTGGTCGCCGCCGGTGACGCGCTGGTCGAGTTGATCGATCTGGTCGACATCAGATATCGGATCGATGGCAGTTATGCCGGCCTGCCCGAGGGGAGATATGCGATCCACCAGGCATGGTCAGGCGACCTGGTCAACTCCCAGTACTTCTGGCCAGGTGGGGAGGATGAGGGGACCACGCGATACGTGTGGCCCGCCAAAGGCGAGGGGTCGACCACCAAGGGGGCGATATCGAGCGACACCATGACGGTGCTCAAGGGCTCAGAACGCCCTGTGTTGGCCCATGCGTTCCTCAATTACATGCTCGACGAAGCCAATGCTCTGAAGAATTTCGAATACGTTGGCTACCAGCCGCCACAAAACGGCCTCACTTCCGAGTATCTGATCAGCGAGGAATGGCTCCTTCCGCACCTCGCGCCGGCCCTGGTAGCACCCGAGGACTTCGAGTTGGACTCGGCCTGGGTCCAGGGCCCGCTCGACGCGGCCACCGAGGCTGCGTGGGTGGAACAATGGAATCGGGCCAACTCGGGTGGCTGACACGACGGCGTAAAGGGCGATGCCCACCAATCTCGCCTCTGGAGCCGAGTACGCGACGGTCGGGCAACAAAGATGGGTGTGGCCTGGTTTTGC
Source organism: Acidimicrobiia bacterium (assembly GCA_040510795.1). Classification (GTDB taxonomy): domain Bacteria; phylum Actinomycetota; class Acidimicrobiia; order Spongiisociales; family ZC4RG35; genus JARDZU01. The sequence continues at coordinate 1,771 of JBEVIF010000092.1, read as the reverse complement.
CCTCCCCGGTGTGCTCTGGCTGATTCTCCTCTTCCTGGTCCCGTTCTATGCGGTGTTTGCGATCGCGATGGGCCAGCTCGACCCGATCCTGCAGAGGGCCACACCGGAGTGGAACCCGTTCTACTGGGACCTGACCGTCATGGGCGGGGCCTTCGCCGAGCTGTTCGGCGGTCAGCTTGGGGTGATCGCCCTTCGAACTCTGGCCTATGTCTTCGTCGCATCGCTCATCTGTGTCCTCGTCGGATACCCGGTCGCATACTTCGTGTCGAGAAGGGCTGGGCGATGGCGTTGGCTGTGGCTGCTGCTGATCCTGGCGCCTTTCTGGATCAACTACCTGATGCGGATGATGTCCTGGGTGAATCTGCTCAGCCCGGACGGTCAGGTCAACAGGTGGCTGACCACCATCGCAAGCTGGTTCTCCATCGACTTCGTGCCGCCCGACTGGCTCGCTGGCAATCACGTCGTCGTCATCCTCGGGCTGGTCTACGGCTACATCCCGTTCTTCATCCTCCCTCTATTCGCCGCCTTGGACCGGATCGATGAAGCCACTCTCGAAGCCTCGCGTGACCTCGGGGCCAGCAATGCGCAGACCTTTTGGCGAGTGACCTGGCCACTGTCTCGAAACGGGGTACTTGGGGGCCTGGTCATCATCATGCTCCCCATGTTCGGGGACTACTACACGCCCAACCTCTTGTCGGGATCGCCTCGCACCCGGATGTACGGGAACACGATCGACCAATTCATCAATCAGACCACCAGTGGGGGCGCAGTTGGCGCGGCACTGACCATCATCCTGATGATCTTCATCGCCGGGCTGATGGTGTATTACCTCCGCTCGATCTCTCGGGCGTCGCAGGAGGCACGAGAGTGACGACGACCAGTCCCTCACGGCTCCGGTCTGCAGTTACAAACCCCTGGGGCAAATCGCGGATGCTGCCTCTGGTGACACTGCTCTACGTCCTCTGGTCCATCATCCCGGTGGGAATAGCGGTTCTGTTCTCGTTCAATTCGGGTAGGTCGAGAAGTACCTGGCAGGGGTTTTCCACTCGCTGGTACGTTGGTGAGCCGGCTGCCGCAGAATCGGTGTTGTACGACCCCTCTCTCCGGTTCGCGCTCAACCAAAGCCTGAAACTGGCCATCCTGACCATGCTCGTCGCGACTCCCATTGGAGTCGCCCTTGCGCTCGGTCTGGCGAGGTGGCGCGGAAGAGGGGTCAAGGCGTCCAACCTGTTGATGCTGATCCCCCTCGTGACCCCGGAGATCGTGATGGGCGTGGCCCTTTTTCTGGTCTTCGCCGAGGTCTACGACTTCGTTCCCTTCGGGACCTGGACCCAGTTCCTGGGACACGTCACATTCTCGATCTCATTCGTCGTGATCATCGTTCGCGGGCGTCTGTTTGCCATTGGCAGGGACTACGAGGAAGCCGCCATGGATCTTGGGGCTTCCCAATTCGAGGCGATGCGCCGCGTGCTCCTTCCCCTCCTCGCTCCAGCGCTTGTCGCCAGCCTCGCCATCGTCTTCGCCATCTCGATCGACGATTTTGTCATCAGCCAATTCCTGATCGGGGGCGCGGAGACCGTGACCATCCCGGTGCAGCTCTACTCGGGTGCCCGGCTCGCTCCGCCACCTTCCCTCAACGCCCTGGCCACCATCCTGATGGTGGTAACCATCGGCGCCATCACGATTGCCGGGCTCCTATTTCGTGCCCTGGGCAAAAGACGAGGCGAAAGGGCCTCAGCCCTGGAGTCGGTGGCCGGTTTCGAGATGTGAA
>JBEVIF010000091.1:0-3860 GCA_040510795.1 Acidimicrobiia bacterium | reverse complement strand
TGCCATTCCCATCCTGACCTGTCTCGGTGTCGCCCCGGGCGGGCAGATAGTCAACATGAACGCCGACGCGGCGACCCGAGCCCTCGTGCATGCGGTGCAGCCCCTGAAGATCATCTTCCTGGTCGACGTCGGCGGCCTCCTCGACGACAACGGGCGGCCGATCGAGTCGATCAACCTCGCCTCCGACTACGACCACCTCATGGCCCAGGACTGGGTCCACTCCGGAATGCGGCTCAAACTGGCGGAGATCAAACGGCTGCTGGACGACACGCCGCTTTTCACGTCCGTCTCGATCACAACCCCGTCGGGCCTGGTCAAGGAGCTTTTCACGCATGGTGGGTCGGGCACACTGGTGCGGAAGGGGGAGCTCATAGAACGGGTGACCGATCCGGGATCCATCGACGGAAGTCAGGTGGTCAAGCTGGTCGAGGAGGCATTCGGGAGACCTCTGAGGGAGGGGTGGTGGCAAGGCCTCGACCTGGACAGCGCCTACCTCTCGGAGAGCCTCCGGGCGGGTGCGATCGTCAGTCGCGTCGGCGACATCTCATATCTGGACAAGTTCGCCATCCTCGAGGATGCCCGCGGTGAGGGCCTGGCCAGGACCGTGTGGGCACAGCTCGTCGCCGATCACCCGGTGCTCTACTGGCGATCCCGGACTGAGAATCGATTCAATTCCTTCTATGCCGATGAGGCCGATGGCTCGGTGAAGCGCGCTCCCTGGACCGTGTTCTGGAAGGGCGAGACCGACTTCGATCGCATCGCGCCCCGGGTCGAGTCGATCGCCGCCCTCCCCGCAACGTTCGTGGGCGACGACGATGAGTGAGCGCCATGCCGTCGGCGTGGTGGGAGCCCGCGGCCACACCGGCGCCGAGTTGGTGCGGCTGATTAGAGATCATCCTTCGCTCGAGCTCGTATTCGCCGGGTCCCGCGAGCTCGCCGGCATGCCGGTGCCCGGGCTGAATGGCGTCGAGTATGAGTCGATCGGCCCCGACGATCTGGCCGGCCGGGACCTGGAGGTCGTGATCCTGGCCCTTCCCGATGGCGCGGGAGACCCCTACGTCGAAGTGATCGACGATGAGAGCGCGATCGTCGACATCTCCGCAGATCATCGGTTCGATGACAACTGGGCCTATGGACTGCCGGAACTATTTCGGGAGAAGCTCAAGGGGGCGCGGCGCGTCGCCAACCCCGGCTGCTACGCCACCGCTGCGCAGATCGCGCTCGCTCCCCTGCTCGAGGCAATCTCAGGGGTTCCAGCCGTCTTCGGAGTCTCCGGGTACTCGGGTGCGGGCACCACACCTGGCCCACGCAACGATCCCGACCGTCTCCGGGACAACCTGATGCCCTACAAGCTGGTCGGACACAACCACGAGCGGGAAACAGTCCACCATCTCGGGATCCCTGTCCGGTTCATCCCCCATGTCCACCCGGCATTCCGTGGTCTCCTCGTCACGGCCCACATCCCGTTGGGTCGGGCGATGACCGCGGTAGAGATCGAGGCGCGTTACGAGGAGCAGTACCGCGAGGAGACATTGATCGAGATTCGGGACGCCATCCCGGAACTGAGAGATGGGACTGACTACCCGGGCGTCATCGTCGGTGGATTCGAGACCAGTGCCGACGGGCAGAGTGCCGTGGTGATCGCCGTCGAGGACAACCTGCTCAAAGGTGCGGCCGTGCAAGCCATTCAGAACGTCAATCTGGCATTGGGGCTTGATGAATTCGAAGGGCTGGGTCCTATAGGGGACCATTGACTCCTGCCAGCAGGTGCGGCATCGTGGGCACATGACCTCGCCCGAGCTGGTGACCAAGGAGGAGTTCCGCACCGAGATCGGAACCTTGAGGGACGAGTTTCGCGGTGGGATCGGTGGACTCAGGGATGAGATTCGACATCTGTCGGGTCGAATGGACCGGATGCAGCTGACGTTGGTCGCCGGGTTTCTCTCGATGATCGTTGCCTTGATCGTGAGTGTCGGTGTCTGACCACATTGACTTCACCATCACCTGTGCATAACGTTCCGAGGTGTCTCGTATGACGATGTGCATGTGTCTCTGTGACAGCTCTCGGGTGGCATGCCCGAGCGCCGACCTGACACATCGTCAGCGCTCCTAACGACGCCACCGCCCGAGAGCGAACCCTCACGGCGTCGTATACATCACCGCACCCCCATCAGGAGCCAAAGAGCACATGACTTACGCAAATCCCGACGCCCTCGTCACCACCGACTGGCTCAAAGCCAATCTGAGCGACCCGAACATCCGGGTCATCGAGGTGGACGAGGACGCGACCGTCTACGACAAGGACCACATCCCAGGCGCCATCGCTTGGAGCTGGTCCGACGACCTCCACCACCCGACGCGGCGTGATTACCTCGACCAGGTGGGTTTCAGCAAGCTGTTGTCCGCGGCCGGGGTCGGCCCCGACACCACGGTGATCCTCTACGGCGGCAACAACAATTGGTTTGCCGCGTATGCCTACTGGCTGCTCAAGTACCGCGGCTTCGAAAACGTGAAGCTTCTCGACGGGGGTCGCAAGAAGTGGCAGATCGACTCCTTGCCCCTCGAGTCGGAGTCCCCTGAGATCTCACCCACCGAGTTCTCGATCACCGGCGCAGAGCGACCCGAGGTCCGTTCATTCCGGGATCACGTGCTCGAGGTGCAGGGGCAAGCCACACTCGTCGATGTCCGCTCTCCTGAGGAGTTCAGCGGGGAGAAGATCGCTCCGGAGCACCTCCCACAGGAGCAGCCATACGTGGCGGGTCACGTGCCGGGTGCGAAGAACATCCCCTGGGGCAAGGCAGCCAATGAGGACGGCACTTTCAAGTCGGCGGAGGAGCTGAAGGAGCTCTACGAGGGCGCCGGCGTCACCGGCGGCGAGATCATCGCCTATTGCCGCATCGGCGAGCGGTCCTCACACACCTGGTTCGTCCTGACCGAGCTCCTCGGCCATGAAGACGTCAAGAACTACGACGGCTCATGGACGGAGTACGGGTCGTTGGTCAATGTCCCGGTCGAGCGGGGCTGACTCGATCAGGTGAGTGGGAACGGTGACTGAAGCCACCAGGGCACCGGTGAGGGCTCGATCCGGGTCACCCATTTCACCCACCAGAACCCACGTCTCGCCGGGGCCACGATCCGGGCCGGGAAACCGTGGCCCGGGCTCAGCGGCTCGCCGCCGAGACGTGTCACCAACCATGTGCTCTCCAGGTCGGCGATCGGGAACCTTCGGGCATACCCGGTCGCCGACCAGGCGACGAAGCTGCGGTTGCCTACAGGATCGATCAATCGATCGAGTCTGACCCCGGTCCATTCCTGCTCCGAATACCACCCACCCGTGCAGTCGAGGATGGCGGGGAACGTGTCCTGGGGCATCGCCTCCAGGTCGGCAAGTGTCAGGTTTCGTCCCGCGACCACCCCCTTCCACTCACCGGCGTCGATCGTCGGCACGCTGTCATCGAGCCAGGAGGTGGTGGGCAGAGCCTCAGGGTCGTGTGACCCTCTCTCGTGCATGCCGGTGAATCGGCGCTCCGTCCCAGGTGCCTCCAGCGCCTGGAGGGTCCCCTCCCAGGCGAGCCAGATTCCTGCTGCGGCCGCCGACAGCGCCGAGGTTCGCAGGAATGCTCGGCGATCGACATCGAAATGCCGTGGTGTCACCGGATGACGCCGGAAATGATCGATGGCGAGACCGAGTGCCAGGACGGCGCCTCCGACATGTACCTGCATGACCGTCAGCGGGCCGATGCGTGAGATCTCCCCGTGGGCATGCAGCAAACCCGTGGCGAGCGTGATCAGGACAACTGTGAGAAGGGCCAAGGAGAAGACCCGGCCCGGCCGCTTCTTCTTCAGCCCTCGCTGCACAA
>JBEVIF010000090.1:0-8057 GCA_040510795.1 Acidimicrobiia bacterium | reverse complement strand
AGGTCGGCGTCGTCGCCCGAGTAGTGTTTGACGAACACCTCGCTCAGCCAGACGTGGTCGTTCTCGTGTGCCGCCTTCCACGGCTGCCGATCGCGAAGCGCCGCGTCGGCTTCGGCCATGGCGGCCAACCGCCGAAGCACGAAGAACATCTCGGTCGGCATCGGCTTCTCGGTCCACAGCGTGCCGTCGTTGTCGAAAACGGCGATCCGCTCCTCGGGCAGTACGAAGTCGGGCCCGTCAGTCGTGACCGACGAGACATAGGACTCGATCGCCACTCGGGTCGGGGTGTCGTTCCAGGAATCGAGCCCCGCCCCGCTCATCTCAGTTCTTCCCTGGTTGTGACTGGACCTGCTCCATCACCCGCTCGAGGCTGAACGACCCGGGCTTCATCCGTGGTGGGAATTCGATGAAAGACTGCAGCCACTCGGCGGCGAGTGCGGCAGCCGGGACAACGATGAATAGGTGCTCTGCCTTGAATGCCCCGTAATAGATCCCCTCGGGACCGCGCTCGAATGGGTCGGAGCGGATGTTGAACATGTGTGGCGCCCGAAGCTCCACGAAAGGCTCCTCCCATACGGCCAGCCCGTGGGCTCGCTGCTCTTGGAACACCACCTTCCAATGCTCGTAACGGAGAGCGAGGAACTCGCCATCGTCGCCCCAGTAGACGACCATCTTCCGGGGCCACTCCTCGGGTGGCTCCTTGAAAGCGTGCATCAGGTTGTAGCCGTCGAGGTGGACCTTGTAGGTCCTGTCACCGACGATGTGGCCGTTCAGGCATGACTCGACCACATCTGGATCTCCTGCGGCCGCGAGAAAGGTCGGGAGCAGGTCTTCATGGGCGCAGATCTCGTTGATGACCGTTCCCGGCTCGAGGACACCCGGCCAACGAATCAGGGCAGGCACCCTGAAGCCACCTTCCCAGTTGGTCGCCTTCTCACCCCGGAACGGGGTAGATCCGCCGTCGGGCCAGGTCATCACCTCGGCGCCATTGTCGGTCGAATACATCACGATGGTGTTGTCCGCAATGCCGAGCTCGTCGAGTTTGTCGAGGAGCCGGCCGACATGGCCGTCGTGCTCGACCATTCCGTCGGGATACACCCCGAGGCCCGTGACCCCCTGGGACTCCTCCTTGAGATGGGTGAACACGTGCATCCGTGTGGTGTTGAACCAGACGAAGAACGGCTTGTCGTCACGGTGAGCCTGTGAGATGAAGTCTGTGGCGGCGGCGAGGAACTCCTCGTCCACTGTCTCCATCCTCTTCTTGGTCAGCGGCCCCGTGTCTTCGATCCTCTGCCTGCCGACACGCCCGAATCGGGGGTCTTCGGTGTCGTCGTCCTCATCCGTTGCCCAGGTATGCAATACGCCACGGGGCCCGAACCGGTCATAGAAGTTGGGGAAGCGCTCGGGGCTGGGATAGTCCGGATGCTCCGGCTCCTCCTCGGCGTTGAGGTGATAGAGGTTGCCGAAGAACTCATCGAAGCCATGAACGGTGGGAAGGTGCTCGTTGCGGTCCCCCACGTGGTTCTTGCCGAACTGACCGGTGACATAGCCGTGCGGCTTGAGGAGATCGGCGATCGTCGGATCAGGCTCGGTGAGACCTTCCTTCGCCCCGGGGAGGCCGACCTTGGTCAACCCGGTGCGGATCGGGGACTGGCCGGTTATAAACGCGGCTCGACCAGCGGTGCAGCTCTGCTGGCCGTACCAATCGGTGAACATCGTCCCCTCACGACCGAGACGATCGATGTTGGGTGTGCGGTACCCCATGCTGCCGTGGTTATAGGCACTGACGTTCCACCAACCGATGTCGTCTCCCCAGATGACGAGGATGTTTGGTTTGTCAGCCATGAGGGGCATCTCCTTCTTCGTTCGAGGCCTTGTCGCGGACCACGCACCGGAATCCGAGATGCGACATGGAGGTGTCGATCATCTGCGGCTGTCGGGCTGCAGGCCGGTAGCGAAGGCAGTAGTTGGGGGCACACAGATGCGACCCACCTTTGATCACCCGGCGGGGGATGTGCTCGCCGGGCTGGCCCGGGTTGTAGCTCCGCTCCGGTGAGGTCACCCGAGGATTGGTAGGGACACAGCAGGCGTGCTCAGTCTGATCGGGGTGACGTGGGACGTACCAATCGCTGGTCCACTCCCAGACGTTGCCGGTCATGTCGTATAGCCCGTACCCGTTGGCCGGAAAGGTGCCTACCGGCGAGGTTCCTTCGAACCCGTCGACCTTGAGGTTTTCCCAGGGGAACTCCCCCTGCCAACTGTTGGCCATCGCCTTCCCGTCGGGGAAGTGCTCGTCCCCCCAGGCGAAGGTGGCCCCATCTAATCCACCCCGACAGGCGAACTCCCACTCCGCCTCGGTGGGCAGGTCCTTGCCCAACCAATCGGCATATGACCTGGCATCCTCCCATGCGATGTGGACCACGGGGTGGTCGCCCTTCCCGTGAAACGTCGTTCCCGGCCCGCCCGGGCGGCGCCAGTGGGCGTTGGGCACATACTCCCACCAGTTCCGATAGTCGTTGAGATCGACCGGTCCCGTGCTCTTGTGGAAGACCAGGGAACCCGGCACCAACAAATCAGGGTCGGCGTCCGGGTAGTCGGCCAGGTCGAGCGGACGCTCGGCCACGGTGAGGTAGTCGGTCTCTTTGACGAATCTCCGGAACTCGGCGTTGGTCACGGGGTGCTCGTCCATCCAGAATCCGTCCATAGCGACCTCATGCACGGGCTTCTCATCGGGATAGAAATCCTCCGAGCCCATGCGAAATCGGCCGCCGGGGATTCGGCGCATGCCCTCGCGACCGTGCCTCCCGAGCGATACCTGAATTTCAGTCACCTGTCGCTGGACCCACGGCGGCGAACCTAGCGCCTCACATCTAGGGCGTTGTCCGGTGACCTACAGCTGCCGATTCCTTTGGTCACGCCAGGCCAACCAGTCGTTGAGCGGGGCGAGATCCCACGACTCGCGGCCGTCGAACGACAGGGTGATGAGTGTGGCCCCGGCTTCTACGTACCCGTCGCCGGTCTCCGGCTTGGCCGCGTTGGCGCCGCAGGAACGCTCGATCTCACCCGGATCCCGCCCTTCCCGAGCACACCACTCGTCGAGCACCTGGCATTTGTGGCGGATCGTGTCCGGCCGCCCCCACCCGTGCCAGATGTCGGCATGACGTGCGGCATAACGCAGGGTTCGCCGCTCCCCTCCACCACCGATCAGGATCGGGATGTCCCGGATCGGTGAGGGATTGAGTTGGGCCCAGCGGTTCTCGATCCTGGGCAGGGCATCCCTCAGGTCGCTGAGACGGGTACCGGGAGTGCCGAATTCGTATCCATACTCCTCGTAGTCACGCTCGAACCACCCCGCACCGATTCCCAGGATCAGCCGGCCGCCCGAGATGTGGTCCACAGTGCGGGCCATGTCGGCGAGCAGGTCGGGGTTGCGGTAGCTGTTGGCCGTCACCAAGGCCCCGAGCTCTACCCGTTCCGTGACCTCTGCGAAGGAAGCAAGCGTGGTCCAGCATTCGAAGTGCTTGCCGTCGGCGTCCCCGCTGAGCGGGAAGAAATGGTCCCAGTTGAAGACCACATCCACACCCATCTCCTCGGCTCGCACTGCAGCGTCCCTGAGCTGGCTGTAGTCCCCGTGCTGCGGTTGGAGTTGGACTGCGATCCGCACCGGTCTGTTCACCAGCCGGAACCTATCCCCTTCGGGCGAAGACGATGGCGAGCAGTCGGAGGATCTCGATGTAGAGCCAGATGATGGTGACCATCAGTCCGAAGGCGGCGAACCAGGAGAACGCCCGCGGCGCCCCGGTGGCGATGCCGTGCTCGATCACCGAGAAGTCGAGGAGGAGGTTCAGGGCGGCGACGATCACTACGAAGATGCTGAACACGAGGGCGCCGGTGCCGACTCCGGTGACCAGTGGGACGTTGACGCCGAAGATGGACAGGAGCAAGGTGGCGAGATAGAAGAGACCGATCCCCACCGTGGCGATGATGATCACCGACCGGGTCTTCTGGGTCACCTTGATTATCCGGAACACATAGAGGAGAAGGGCCCCGACGAACACCGCAACGGTGGCCGTCAGGGCAAGGAACACGATGCCCTCGTAGAACGTCTCGTAGATCTTCGAGATCGACCCAACGAGAGCGCCCTGCCCCAGCGAGTAGACGATGCCGGTGATCGGAGCCAGGCGGGGGCGGGCCACCGTGGCGAAGACCAGCACCAGCAGGGCGATGATGAACAGCCAGTACCAACGCTGCACCGCCACCGCGTTGGCCCATCCATAGGCCGCCCCCGCCACGACCAACAGCAACAGGAAGAAGGTGGCGGCGGCCACCGAGCCGATGGTCATCCTCTTCTCGCCGACGGCGGTCGGCGCAGGAGGCGGCGCGGTCTGAAGGGCGGCGTCGGACGCGGCCGGCTCCCCGAATTGCTTGGTAAGTACCGGATTGGCCATGGCGACAGACTATGGCTTGAGCGCCATCCTTCGACGACTGGGCGTCAGCCTTGCCCTCCCAGTGTCTGCAACGTCAGGGCCTGCGCAATGATCAAGCGTTCGATCTCGTTCAGATCCACGCTCTCGTTCGAGGCATGAATCTTCGCTTGGGCGACATCCTCAGCTCCCCAGAGAATGACCTCGGCGTTCGGGCTGATTCCCTGAAGTCGGGCCACCAGCGGGATCGACCCGCCGCTCCCCATGAAGCCGGCATCGGTCTCGTAGGCCGCGGCCATTGCCTCCATCGCCGCCTTGACAGCAGGCCCGTCCATCTTCGCCGCGAACGGGTAGCCGACCCGTACCTTCTCCACCTCGACGTGCACACCCCACGGGGCCACGTTCTTCAGGTGCTCGATGAGCAGACCTACTTCATTCTCGGAATCGGCGCCGGGCGGGATTCGCATCGAGATCTTGGCGGCGGCCTCCGGGATCACCACGTTGGCGGCATCCTTGACCGTGGGTGCGTCGATCCCGATGACCGAGGCGGCCGGGCGGGACCAAAGACGGGCACCGACGGTGCCCGAGCCGATCAGTTCCGCTCCGTCGACCATCCCCGCCGCCTCACGGAATGCATCGGGATCCATCTCACTGCCCGACCACTCGAACTTGGCCAGGCCCGGGACGATGGTGTCGCCGGCTTCGTCGTGGAGTGTTGACAGGATCTTGATCAAAGCGAGTAGGGCGTCCGGTGCCGCCCCGCCGAAGAGACCGGAGTGCGCCGGATGGTGGAGGGCACTCACCTTGACGACTACGACAACATTGCCGCGAAGGGTGGTGGTCACCGCCGGCACACCTGCCGCCGGGTTGCCCATGTCGGCGATCACATACGTATCCGCTTGAAAGAGCTCAGGATGGGCGTCGACATAGGGCCCGATATGGCTGACCGTCTCCTCCTCGCCCTCGATGAGGATCCGGAGATTCACGGGGAGGTCCCCTTGGAAGACCCCGAGGGTCCCGGCATGGATGATCACGCCGCTCTTGTCGTCTGCCGCCCCGCGTCCGTAGAGGCGACCGTCCTTGAGCTCTGCTTTCCAGGGATCGGTGTCCCATCCTGCCTCGACCGGTGCGGGCTGTACGTCGTAGTGGGCGTACAAGAGGACGGTGGGGGCGCCTTCAGGCCCCGGCATGTCGCCGTAGATCGCGGGCTTTCCCTCGCCGAGGTCGAGCTCACGAACCTCGGCCCCATGCTTCTCGAGTAGCTCCATCGACGCCCGGCGCATGTCGTGAACCGGTTCCTCCGGATAACCGGGAAACGAGCATGAGGCGTGACTCACCAGATCTTTGAGGTCTTCCGTGAGGTCGGGCATCAGGGCCTTGGCCCGCGAGCGGATTTCATCGGTGGTCAGCATCTCTGTCTCCTGTAGGTCGTCTTTCGTCCCAGTCGATCCCGGATTTCTACCCCGTCGCGGATGTGGGTTGCCGGCGACGAAACACTGCGCTCCAGACGAGCTCGAGAACGACGGCGAGACCGAGGACCACGATCATGGCGACGAACGTCTCCGGCGCGGTTTGCCAGGTCTGGATCCCGAACACCAGGAGGACCACGGCTGTGGACACGATTCCGAGGACGATGATCACGATGTTGGAGCCGGTCTCAGACCTGAGCCGCATCCCGGCGAGTGCGACCATGAGGAAGATGACCAGGGCCACAACGCTCCCCAGCGAGGCTATCGCGGTCAGGTCCACGAGCAGGGCGAGGAGGATGACGAGTATCGAAGAGACACCCATGCCCATGGTGCTCCCGAATCGCCCCGGGTGGGCGAACTTCGGCGGGAACTGGCCGGTGCGGGCAAGGGCGGAGGTCAGGCCGACTACTCCGTAGACATTGGCATTCACCGAGGTGAAGGTGGCCAGCAGGGCGGCGATTGCCATCATGGCGAACCCGGCGTCTCCCAGCACCGGTCTTGCCGCCTCGGCCAGTGCAGTTTCTCCATAGCCGATCACCTGATCGACAGTGAGGGTCCCGAACACTCCCAGGGAGATCAGGATGTAGAGGGCAGTGGTGATCCCGAGGGCTATATACGTGGCCTTGGGCAGGCTACGGGCCGGGTCTGGCAGGTCCTCACCGGCGTAGCTGATGACTGCGAACCCCAGGTAGGCGAAGAAGGTGAGAGCGATGCTGGAGACGATGTCGAAGGCTGGGGGGTAGAGGGAGGGGGAGAGCAACTCGGTGTCCATCTCTCCGAGCGTGACGGCGATGAAGACCGCGAACACAGCCAGCAAGATCACCACGACCAGCGACTGGATCTTGCTGATTGCATCGGCACCCAGGATCTGGACCGCGGCAACTACCACGACCACCCCTGCTGTGAAGAGATTCGCCGCGTTGGCGCTCGCGCCTTCGCCTATGAACAGGGCAACGGCATAGCTGCCGAATGACACCGCGACCATTGCCGTGATGATGATTGCGGCGAAATAGAGGAGCCAGGCAAAGGTCCCGACGAGATGGCCCACCCCGAATCCCTGGGTGAGGAAGGTGACCAGCCCCCCCGAAGACGGGTAGCGAGCCCCGAGCTTGGCAACCACGTATCCAAGGAGGGTGGCGACGACTCCTCCGAGGAGGAACGAGAGCCAGGTGGCGGCGCCTGCGACGGCTCCCGCCTCGCCGAGCAGGGCGAAGATTCCCGCGCCGACCATCGCCCCGATGCCGAGCGATGCGGCCCCGCGAACGGTCATGCCACCGGAGGCGGGCTTTTCAGATGCGGTCATCTCGACTCAGGATCAGTAGAAGATCACCCCGATCAGGGCACCGACCACGACAGAGACCACGGTCATTATCAGCATCGGGACGAAGAAGCTGTGGTCCAACAGCTTCGTTCCCAGCTTCGTGGACCCCGTGAGGTCGAAGTTGGCCGCCGCAATCTGTGTGCCGTTGGCGGGCAGGGTGTAGACGCCACCAAGGGCACCACCCCACATGCCGGTCACCAGACCAGGCGCCAATCCTGCAGCGAGTCCGATCGGGACGATGGTCCTGGTTGCGGTCGACTGGCTCGTTGTCAGGGCAGCGACCAGGAACACGGCGAGGGCGAAGATCCATACCGCCTGATTGACCCAACCACCGATGGTGGTGACGATGAATTCCTCATGAGCTGCGATGAAGGTCGCGGTGAGCCAGGCGATACCGAACAGGGCGATGGCCGAGACCATGCCGGCCTTGAAGACCGAAGCCCCCGGGACCTCGCTCACGTCTGGCTTCGATATCAAGATGATGAGAACACCGACCGTGAACATGACCAGCTCGATCGTCGTGGTCATGTCGATCGTGACCAGTTCCCCTTCGATCTCGAACGCCGGCCGCAGATCGGGGAACAGGCCCAGGATGACGATGGCGAGCACGCCGAGGAGGAAGATGATCCCCGCGTTTCGACCCTCCTTGGTGGAAGTCAGCTCGATCTTCTGGCCGGAGGTTTCGGGTCGGTTCAGCTCGCCAGAGGCGATCTTGGCCTGAATCTCCGGATCGTCATCGATGTCCTTGCCCATCCTCCCCACGACCAGGGCGGTCACGATGATTCCGACCACCCCTGCCGGGAAGGTGATCGAGAGGATTTGCGCCAGGTCGAAGTTGTAAGG
>JBEVIF010000089.1:0-4392 GCA_040510795.1 Acidimicrobiia bacterium | reverse complement strand
CGCGCTACCAGCGAGAGCAGGCCGAGGACGATGGCTATCAATAGTCCAGGGACAACCACAAACTGGAACACCGCGTTGATGAACTCGCTCAAGGCGGGGATGCCGAGGGGGTTGGGTGGCACTCCGACGATCGGTTCCGGCTCGACCAGGAAAGCGGCAGCGAAGAACGTGACGACTACCGCGGCATTGGTGAACCAAAGCGCCGGGCGCCAACGAGATGAGGGCACGTGGCCGTTCGGATAGAGCAGCAACAGGAATGGGATGCTGAATGAGCCCGGTATCCACAGCCACAGCGACATCCATCCCACGACGGCCACGATCGGGATTGCGCCCCAGCGGTCCATCCCAAAGCGAGTGAACTCGACGGCCAGGCCCTCCAGAGGAAAGCTGAGACCGGCCACCAGGACCCACCAACAGAACGCATTCATGGGTTGCGAGAGCACGAGACGCAAGCCCAGCGCCCCAATCGCAACGAAAGCCAGGTCCTCGAGAGCTTGTAACCATGGGTTCACGGCGTCCAACGGATCGGCGACGGGGAGGTCTGCGTTGGCGAACAGCAGAGCCACCTCGACCAAGTAGGCGAGGATCGTCACCACCCATAAGGCCCAGGCCAGCCGCCGCCGGCCCCAATCAGTCATCGTCCATCCACGAAATCATGGCTCGGACTCGTCACGGGACCGTTACGGCAATCGACTTGCCCAGAAGACCGTGATATCGCTGCTCGACATGATCCTTCAAGGCCGAAATCGTCTTTGTGCGCAGCTTCTCGAAGGGTTGGAGAGCGATGCTCCCATCGTCTGTCTCCCAGGTCCCGACGATCCGCCCGTTCTCCAGCATGACCGGAGCAATCCAGCCCGCCGCCCTGGATACCTTCTCGACCTTGCCTTTGGGGATGATGTGCTCGCGATGGCTGAGCGGGGCCAGGGTGTAGGGGTCGAACCCGGGGAGGAGATGTGCACTCTCTGCTGGTTTGGTCTTTGCTGCCGCCTTGGCGCCAGCTTTAGTCATCAACCCCTGATATCCCTCGACGTCCACCGGCACCAGATTCTCGACAACGGGAGTCATCAGTTCCCGGCCGGTCTTCGGGTCGACTCCGAACCATCGGGCAAAGTCGCTGATCGTGGCCGGACCGCTTGCATCGAGGAATCGCTCGACCATGAGCCGCATCGCCTCATCGGCTGATGGCTGTGTGATTGCGCTTCCCAGCCAGGCGCCGAGGTCGACAAAGGTCACATTGCGCCCACGAGGCGGTCCCTGGGCGAGCAGACCCTGGTTGGCCGCCGGCTTCAGCACCTGGCTCCAGCCCGAAGAAAGGGCCACACCCAGCCCGCGATCATGGGTCTTGGCCACCACGGCGGCAGTCAACTCCTCACGTGTCATCGGCTCTTCGGATATGACATCCGGGATCGCCCCGGTCAGCGAGTCGAGTTGAGATTTCTCGATCCCGTGGTACTTCTCCCAGGCCCGGGTGATCTTCCAGGGCCGCTGGCGGAGGGCGGCAATCCAAACGTCGATCTCCGACGCTGGCAGGAGATGCAGGGTTCCCCTCATCGCCCAGGTCTTCACGAGGCGTCGCTTCTCCCACAAGAGATCCTCGATGTCAGCAAGGCGCTTGCTCCTGATGGCGACTGCCTGCGCCGCCGAGGAGGCAACCTGCGCCTGGACGCCCCCAATTTTCGAGACGACCCGCACCGGGTCGGTCGCGGGCGAATCGAGGAGCTGTTGACCCAGTCGCCAGGCGAGTGCCTGGTCCCATGTGAGGGCCAGCGCAGAGTTCGTCTCCGTCATAGTCGGGTAGTTTCATGGCTACCGCGTCCAACCGGAGACTCCGATGTGTTACAACAGCGATGCGAGCCCGCCCGTCGATTCCATCGAGGGTGGTGCCTCGGGTAGCGATCTCGTGCTGGCATCCGTCGACGGGAATCGGTTCGCCGCCTTCTTGGCCACCAGTGCCCAGGGCAAAGGGCCGGGCGTGGTCATCCTCCCCGACGTGCGTGGTTTGCATCATTTCTACGAGGAATTGGCCCTCCGCCTCGCTGAGCATGGCTATGACGCGGTGGCGATCGACTACTTCGGACGGACTGCGGGAGTGGGCACGAGGGACGATGATTTCGCCTACAAAGAGCACGTCCCCCGGACCACTCTGAAAGGTGTCACTGCCGACACCGCGGCCGCTGTGGCCCACCTCCGTGACTCCGAGCCGACACGGTCGATCTTCACCCTCGGCTTCTGCTTTGGAGGATCCAACTCCTGGCATCAGGCCGCAGCCGGGCACGGCCTCGCCGGCGCCATCGGGTTCTACGGGAACCCTTTGCGCCCACCGAAGGGCCCTATGGAGGAAGTGAGCGATTTCGCATGCCCCATCCTGGCTCTGATGGGTGGGGATGACCCCGGGATTCCGAACGAGGTGGTCGAGGGGTTCCGGCAGGCCATGGACAATGCCGGCGTGGAGAACGAGGTGGTCGTCTATTCCGATGCGCCCCACTCCTTTTTCGATCGGCAGCAGGAGCGGTTCTCGCGGGAGTCCGCAGATGCTTGGAGCCGGGTCCTCGAGTTCATCGGCCTCCACGACGGGACATGACGCTCCCCGGCGGAACGGTCACGTTTCTGTTCCTGGACATCGAAGGATCCACCGGTCTGCTCGAACGGATAGGGACCGACTATCCGCAACTCCTCGCCACATATCGCGAGATCACCGAGCGAGCGGTAGATGGGCACGGCGGTGCGATATTCGGCAGCGAAGGCGATGGCCTGTTCGCGGCCTTCGCCGAGGCCGGCGAAGCCGTCCGGAGTGCTATCGAAGCCCAGCAGGATTTCGACAGGGAAGAGTGGCCGGGTCGGGCGGAGGTGAAGGTTCGGATGGGCATCCACACCGGGGCCCCGACGTTGATCGGCGATGACTACACCGGCATCGACGTCCACCGGGCGGCCCGGATCATGTCCGCAGCATGGGGCGGGCAGGTTCTCATCTCGGAGACGACCCGCTCGCTGATCAGCGACACCGCGGTCAAGTGCAGGGAACTCGGCCTGTACGCCATGAAGGGCCTCAGCCGAAACGAGCGCCTCTACCAGTTGGAGGGGCCCGGCTTGCCGGGAGACTTCCCGCCGGTGCGGGCGCGTCGTCGAGAGGTCGACCTGCCCATTCACGCAACCGCGCTGATCGGCCGCGATGACGACATTTCGACCGTGGTCCGTCTCATCGAGGACGGGACGCGCCTGATCACGCTCACAGGGCCGGGCGGGATCGGCAAGTCCCGTCTGGCCATCGCCGTGGCTGCAAGCCTCGCGTCGCGTTTCACGGACGGCGTTGGCTATGTGGACTTATCCAACGAAGCCGATACCGAGCGGGTCCCGAAGACGATGGCAGAGCAGCTCGGTGTGGCCGCTGATCCGAGCCACTCGATGCTCGATGCCCTCATCGATCATCACGCAGCGCTCGAGGCCTTGCTGGTGCTCGATGGTTTCGAGCGGGTCACCGGCGCCGCGGTGGCCATCGCCGAGCTTCTCGCCGGTTGCGCGGACCTACGCATCCTGGTCACCAGCAGGGCCCCCCTCCGAATCGGCGCCGAGCGGGAGATCCGAGTCGATCCTCTGGAGCTTGCGCCCGAACGCGGAGGCTACGACGAGATCGAGGCGTCTCCAGCAGTCCGTCTCTTCATCGAGCGAGCACGCGCCGTCCGCCCCGACCTCGAGCTGAGCCAGTCCAACGCCGGGGTGGTCCGCGATCTCGTTGCCCGAATGGAGGGCTACCCACTATCGATCGAACTGGCCGCCGCTCGTGCGAGGTTGTTGCCGCCCGAAGCGATCCTGAAGAGCTTGGGGGGAGTTCTCGATCTCGCCACTACATCGCCCGACCTTCCTATTCGGCAACAAAGCCTCAGGGCCACCATCGAATGGAGTCACGGGCTCCTCTCTGAGCCTGATCAGACCCTGTTCCGTCGTTTGGGCGTCTTCGTGAATGGATGGACGCTCGAAGCTGCTGAGGCAGTGGTCGGTGGCGACGCCCCTGATGTCTTCCTCGGGCTGGAAACGCTCGCCGCACAGAGCATGATCTCGGTCGACTCCGGAGGTCGGATGAGCATGGGGACCGCCATGCGGGAGTTCGCGACGGAAAGACTCGCCGCGACCGGCGATGAGGAAGCGACCCGGCTTCGTCATGCCGGGCACTACGAATCCGTCATCGTCACCGCTTATCCCATGATGCGTGGGACCCGGCAAAGAGAGACGATCAATACGCTGACGCACGACTGGCCAAACTTTCGTGCGGCGGCCGATTGGGCGCTGAGCACGGATCGCATCGAGTTGGCCGCTTCCCTTTACACCAACTGCTGGATATTGGCGTGGCAGGGTGACCATTGGCTCGACACGGATAGATACACCGAGGAGTTCATC
>JBEVIF010000088.1:0-5896 GCA_040510795.1 Acidimicrobiia bacterium | reverse complement strand
CCGGTCGGCCCGCCTCCGACCACGACGAATGTGAGCAGGCGATCGGCATCGTCCGGGTTGCGTTCTGCCTCTTCGAAAGCGGCCAGGATCTTCTGCCGCAGAAGCAGCGCGTCCTCGAGGGTCTTCAGCCCGGGTGCCACCTCTTCCCAGTCGTCGTGATCGAAGTAGGAATGGGTCGCCCCGGTAGCGAGGATCAGATAGTCGTAGGGCAGAAGTGAGGCATCGTCCAGGCTCAAGGTCTTATTCGAGAGGTTGATCCCCGTGACCTCGGCGAGGAGGACGCTCCGGACGTTCTCCTGTCGGCGGAAGATCGAGCGAATCGGATAGGCGATGTCGCTCGGATTCAACGCCGCCGCCGCCACCTGATAGAGAAGCGGCTGGAAGAGATGGAAGTTACGCCTGTCGACGATCGTGATGTGAACCGGTTCCTGGCGCAGCGCCTTGGCAGCATTGAGACCCGCGAAACCGGCACCGACTATGACGACGCGGAGGGGCCCTTTCGTCACTGCTCGAACCCGAGCGCCTCCGCCAATGCCCGCAAGGCCCGGGCCCGATGGGACAGTGTGTTCTTCTGGGCAACTCCCATCTCTGACAACGTCCGATTCTCGACCTCGAACACGGGGTCGTAGCCAAACCCGCCGTCCCCCCTGGGGGATTCGGTGATCACCCCATCGAGCACACCGTCGACCACGATCTCAGACCCGTCAGGCATGACCAGCGCAACAGCTGTCCGGAACTGCGCCCGTCGATCGGCCACCCCATCCAACGTCTCCAACAAGAGCTCGACATTGTCCCGGTATGACGCGCCCGGTCCGGCGAATCGCGCCGTCCTCACCCCGGGGAGACCTCCGAGTGAATCCACTTCGAGTCCGGTGTCGTCGGCCAATGCGGGGAGTCCCACCGCCTCCGCCACGGCACGCGCCTTCAGAAGCGCGTTGTCTTCGAGTGTGTCACCTGTCTCCTCGACATCCGGCCAGTCGAGGCCCCGGACGATCTCACCGGCAAGCCCCACCTCCCTCAGCACTTCCTCGATTTCCGCGATCTTGTCGGAGTTCTTCGACCCAATCACCAACCGAGGGATCACTCGGCGGCCACCGCTCGGCGTTGCAGGTCGTGGAGCTCGGATATCCCGCTAGCGGCTAGATCGAGGAGCTGGTCCAGCTCGGCTCTGGTGAAAGGTGCACGCTCGGCCGTTCCCTGGACCTCGACCAGAAGACCCCGCCCACTCATGACGACATTCATGTCGACCTCGGCCGCGACATCCTTCTCGTAGTCGAGGTCCAACATCGGCGTGCCTTCAACGATGCCAACCGATACGGCCGCCACCTCGTCGAGGATTGGCATCGAAGACAATTGACCCTTGTCGACCGCGTCCGCCAGCGCGTCGTGGAGGGCTATCCAGGCGCCGGTGACCGCAGCGGTCCTGGTTCCGCCGTCCGCCTCGATCACATCACAGTCCACCATCGCCATCGCCTCGCCCATGGCCTTTAGATCGACGACCGCCCTCAACGACCGGCCGATGAGCCGGGAGATCTCCTTGGCCCGACCACCCGACACATGGTCACGACGCACTCTCTCCGGCGACGATCCAGGCAGCATCGCGTACTCGGCGGTGATCCATCCCTTGCCCGACTCCCTCATCCATCGCGGCACATCGGACTGGACCGAAGCCGTGCATAGAACTCTTGTCCTTCCCATCGATATCAGGACCGAACCGGGAGTGGATGACGTGTAAGGGATCTCGAGCTTGACATCTCTGAGCTGATCGAAGGGGCGATCAGACATCGAAACTCACACCAGGCATGGCCAGCGAGACCGGTCTGTCGAAGGCCGACTCGGCCTCGTCGATCGAACGACTCACATCGAGATACGGGGGTATATGGGTCAGCGCCAGGTTGCGTGCTCCAACCTCGCGGGCGATTTGGCCCGCTTCGGTGGCAGTCAGATGATGCGGGTAGTCGCCGTCGCCCCTCTCCTGATACGCCGCTTCGCACAGCATGAAGTCGACATCTCGCGCCGAATCGCGCCAGATCCCCTTCGGCCCCGTGTCTCCCGTGTAGAAAAGCGTGCGGTTCTCCGCCTCCCATCGGGATCCAACAGTGGGGACCGAATGATCCATCTCGACGAACGAGACGGAGAAGTCACCGATGTCGATGCGGTCGCCCGTCCAGACCGGGGTGAAATCGAAAGTCTCGGTCAGCCGCGTGCCCTGGCCACCATCGAGGTAGCCCGCTACTCGATCCCACACCTCCTGAGGGGCATACAGCGGGACGCCCTTTCTCGGATCCGGGCAATAGGTCCAGGCATGGAATGCGGTGAAGATGTCAGCACTGTGATCCGGGTGCTGATGCGAGATCACGACGGCATCGATCATGTAGGAATCGACTGGCAGGTTCACGAAAGTGCCCGGCCCGGCATCCAACCAGACCCTTGTCCCCGCCTGCTCCACCATGTAGCCCGAAGCGGGGCGACCAGCCACGGGAAAGGTCCCCGACGACCCAACGACATTGACCTTCACGGTGCCAACCTCTCTGTGCGCCATGAGACGCCGTCCCGGACGTAACGAACCCGGTCGTGAAACCGGTTGGGCTGCCCCTGCCAGAACTCGACCGTGTCTGGCGCCAGCCTCCAACCACCCCAGGCCCTGGGCCGGGGCACTTTCACGCCTTTGAACCTGGCGTCGAGCACTTCAAAAGCCTGTTCGAGCTCTTCACGGGACGCCACGATCTGGCTCTGTGCCGATGCATGCGCGGCGATCTGAGCTCCCCTGGGCCTGGCATCGAAGTATCTGTCTGCCTCTTCTCCGGCGACCATCGAAATCCTTCCCTCGAACCTGACCTGGCGATGCAGCGGGATCCACACGAACGTCGCCGCCGCGAGCGGGTTCACCCGCAACTCTTCGCTCTTTCGACTGGCCAGATTCGTGTAGAACACCAACCCCTCGTCGTCGATTCCCTTCATCAAGACTGCCCTAGCCGACGGCACCCCCTTGGTATCGGCAGTGGCCAGGACGAAGGCGTTCGGCTCTTCCAGACCGGCCTCGATGACTCCGTCGAACCACGATTTGAACTGGGTGATCGGGTCGGGGGCCATGTCGCCCTCGCTCAGACCGATCGCCTCGTACTCGCGGCGAAGCTGAGCCACTTGGTCCTCGATCACCGTCTGACGATAGCCTCAGGCAGGTGAGCCGAGACCCGAGCGCATCGACTCTCACGATGATCGGCCGGGCAGCGCGACGTCGTTGCCCGAGGTGCGGGACCAGGGCTTTCTCCTCCTATTTCGCGCTTCGTGAGCACTGCGCGGAGTGTGGGCTTCGGTTTGAGCGTGAGGAGGGTTACTGGGTTGGCGCACTGGTCATCAATACGGCCGTGGTGTTTGGATCGTTCCTCGTCCTCTTCGTCGGCGGGATGCTGGTCTTCTGGCCCGCGGTGCCTTGGGGAGCGCTGGCGGCCGTGACCCTGGGGACAATGGCGGTCCTCCCGATTCTCTTCTACCCGTTGTCCAAGACGCTGTGGATGGCCCTGGAGCTCTCCTGGCACCCCCTGGAGGCCAAGGAAACGGCTGAAGCAGCGGAAAGGGCCGCCGGCTAGAGACGTTTGGCGATCTCGTCGAGCATGACCTCGGTAGCGCCGCCGCCGATAGAGGCGATCCTGACATCCCGATAGAGCCTCTCGACAGCGGTTTCGGCGATGAAACCCATGCCGCCGTGGAACTGAACGCAGTCATAGAGGACCCGGTTGACCATCTCCCCCACATATGCCTTCACCTCCGACACCTGACGGGTGGCGTCTTCACCCTGGTCGATGAGCCAGGCGGCGTGATAGGTGAGTTCCCGCCCCGCGTCGATCTCCGCTTGCCGGAAGGCGACCCGCTGTCGGATCGCTTGCTTGTCCCACAAGGGGCTGCCAAATGCGCTCCGCTGCTTGACGTGCTCGATCGTCAGCTCCAGCGCCCGCTGGGACTCCCCCAGCCCCTGGCCCATGATGGCGAGCCGTTCGTTCTGGAAGTTCGACATTATGTAGTAGAAGCCCTCGTTCTCCTCGCCGACCAGGTTGGCCTCCGGCACCCAGACATCCTCGAATACGAGCTCGGCCGTGTCCGACGAGTGCCATCCCATCTTCTCGAGCGCTCGGCTGGCCTTGAAGCCTGGAGTGTCCTTCTCCACGGCGAATATCGAGATGCCGCGAGAGCCCTTGGCGGCCGGGTCGGTCCTGGCGGCGACGATCACCAGGTCAGCGATACCGCCGTTGGTGATGAACATCTTGGTTCCGTTGATGACGAAGCCGTCGCCCTCCCGCTGCGCTGTCGTTCTCATGGCCGCAACGTCCGAGCCCGCGTCAGGCTCGGTCACTGCAATGGCGGTGAGCACCTCACCCGTGACCATTCCCGGCAGCCAACGCGCCTGCTGCTCCGCGCTCCCGAAGTTGGTCAGATACGGCATGGCGAGGTCGGTGTGGACGAGCACCGTGATGGTGAACCCGCCAAATGTCGAACGACCAAGCTCCTCGGCGAAGACCACTGAGGCGAGCGCACCGAGTCCAATTCCGCCGTGCTCCACGGGCACCCGGAGCCCGAAGAATCCGAGTCTTGCCATGTCGTCGAGGACCTCGCGAGGTACGCCGCCGGTCTCCCATGCGGTGGCTCGGGGCACGATTTCCTTCTCGACGTATTCCCGGGTCTGCGAGCGAATCGCCGCGAGATCATCGCTTACGTAGATCGACTTGGTCATTCCCCATCCCTGGAGGCCAGCACCGCCCTACCGGCGTCGCTGTTGTATGTGAGATTGTGGTCGGCACAGAATCGTTGAGCGACCCGGGCTACATCGAGGATGTCGATGCCATGTTCGATTCCGAGGCCGTCGAGGAGATAGAGGACGTCCTCTGTGGCCACGTTTCCGGTCGCCCCGGGAGCGTAGGGACACCCACCCAGGCCACCCGCCGACGAATCCATCATCGCGACGCCGTTGTGGAGGGCGGCCATGGTATTGGCGACGGCTTGCCCATAAGTGTCATGGAAATGAACACCCACCATCTCAACCGGCACGCGTTGCAGCACCTCGTCCAGAAGTCGCTCGACATGGGCCGGTGTCGCCCTGCCGATGGTCTCCCCGAGGAAGACGGCGTGAACCCCCCACTCCACGAGCGTCTCGGCAAGATGGGCCACCCAATCGGGATCCTGTTCCCCCTCGTAAGGACAATGGGTTGCAGTGGATATATATCCCCTCACCACCAACTGCTCGGGGGCATCGAGGAGAATCGAACGAATTCGGTGCATGGATTCGTCGACCGTGGCGTTGATATTGCGCTCGTTGAAGGTGTCGGATGCAGCGGTGAGGACGCCAATGCCGTCCACACCGGCCGCCACGGCCGCATCGAGTCCCTTTGCGTTCGGCACCAGCCCGAACAGACTCAACCCCTCTCGACGATCGACACCGGCCACGACATCCGCCCCATCTGCCATCTGGGGCACCGCCTTGGGGCTCACGAAGGACACTGCGTCGAAACTGCGGAGCCCGGCATCGGCCAGATCGTTGATCAGGCCCGACTTGGCAGCAGTGGGCACGAAGACGCCCAAAGATTGGAGACCGTCACGAGAGGATGACTCGGTGATGACGACCCGCGAGGGCAGAGCACTCACGGAAGAAACGGTAACCGCAAACCCCCGGTCTGATCAGCCGCTTTGCTTGAACTCTGCGAGACCCTCGATGAACTGAATGCGTCGGCCGCTGCGGGCCAGCCGATTGCCGATCTGGCTGTAGGTCTCGCCGTTGTTGCGCAACTTCAGCACCACCCGCTCCACGGGCCGCAGTGCGTGATCACTGGCAGTCTGGTCCGGCAGGTCATCCTGCTTGTACTCGGTCATTCGCATGATCCGGGTGACCGTGCCGGGTTTCTTC
>JBEVIF010000087.1:0-4598 GCA_040510795.1 Acidimicrobiia bacterium | reverse complement strand
GTCGAAGCCCTCCCGCTGCAGCGCTTCGACGCTCCAGACCGTGACCGGAACCATTGCCTCGACCCGTCCGCCTTCCCGATCTCGCAGGAGGTCGCGTAGACCCTGGAGAAGCAACGGAGCGTCCGGAGCCGTGGTCGCCAGCCATCGCACCGAGATCCCCTCCTCATCGGCGTCGACAACGACCCATCCCCCCGGGCTCTGATAGAAGTTGCGGGTATTCACGGCACGCTCGAGGTCGTTGCGGGATGCCTTCCTCCATCGCCAGCCCAGCGAGATGAGGTCGCGGGCGGCGTGGGCAAGGTCGCTCTGTGACCAGAAGGTCCACGCGGCGTCCGCATCCACGGTGACACCCGGCCTCAGACGCACGTCTTGTGGCAGACGCCGCCCGGTCGACTCTGGGGCGGTGGCGTAAGCCCATCGACCGGCAGGCCGATAATTCGACCGCATGACCTGACTGCGGGCGGCCTCGTTCGACTCTTCGATGACCAGTCGGGCCACCCGGGCTCCGTGCGATCTGGCCCACTCCACGGCATGATCGTTCATGGCCATTCCCATGCCCGACCGCCGATGGTCGGGATGAACACGGGTGGCGCTGAGCCAGGCTTCGGTCGGTGACAGGAGTTGCGCCCGTGACAATGCGACCGGGATGTCGTCGCCGTAGACACAGACGATTACCAGGGAATCCGGCTCCTCCAGCCAGCCGCCCATCATCTCGGGCACGTAGTCACCCCAAATGAAAGTGTCCTGGGTCCAGCGCCCGATCGACGCGACGTCCTCGGCCCGGGCCGGGCGGATGACGAACGACACGCCTACATCCGGTCGGGAACTTCGATGCCGAGGAGATCGAGCAGGCGCTCGAGAGCTGCCAGCGCCCACGCCGCGAGCGTGAGCCAGGATCCCCTGCGTGCGGTGTCCGGCTCGGAGAGGATGTGGCAAATGTCGTAGAACCGGTTGAAACGGCCTGCAACGTCATAGGCGAACTCGGCGACATGGTTCGGCGCGCGAAGGGCGATGGCGCGTCCGACGACGTCGGGGAGGCGAAGAAGCTCGAGCATGAGCTCGCGCTCGGCATCGACGGTCGGTGCCAGTAGAGGGCCTTGCTCCACCCCTTCCGATTCTGCCCGGCGCAGGATCGACTTGATCCTCACCGCTGCGTACTGGAGATAGGGCCCGGTCTTCCCTTCGAAGGAGGTGAACCGGTCCAGGTCCAGGACGTAGTCGGAAGTGCGGTTGTTGATCAGGTCGCCGAACTTGAGGGCGGCCACGCCCACGATGGAGGCAATGCTCGATCTCTCTGCCTCGGGGTAGTCCTCGGCGAGATGGGCCTCGTCGAGCCGCCGGCGAGCTGCCTCGGTGAGCATCTCGATCACATCGGAGAGGCGGACTACGCCGCCCTCTCGTGTCTTGAAGGGCTTGCCGTCCGGTCCGTTCATGGTCCCGAACCAGATGTGTTCCAATCTGGTCCCATCGGGGACGATGCCGGCCTTCGCTGCCGCACGGAAGATCTGGAGAAAGTGGTCGGCCTGCCGCCGGTCGACGACATAGAGCACGAGGTCGGCCCGTAGCTCCTCCACCCTCATCTGGATCGTGGCCAGATCGGTTGTGCTGTAGAGAAAGCCGCCGCTGGATGACTCGAGGATCAACGGCGGGATGTCCCGATTGTCTCCCTCCTCGCCGATCCGAATGACGATCGCACCCTTCGACTCCTCGGCCACGCCGGACTCGCGCAACGTTGCCACCAGCGGGCCCAGCCGGTCGTGCACATCCGATTCCCCGTACCACAAGTCGAAATTGACTCCGAGGGTGGCGAAATCCTGACGCTGGGATTCCTCGGACACCGACTTCATATGACGCCAGAGGGCCAGGTATCCGGGGTCGCCCTGCTGGAGCCGAACCGTTGCCTGACGGGCGATGTCGGCGAAGTCGTCGTCGCTGCGGGCCCTAACGGACGCCTCCGGGTAGATCCGCTGGAGGTCGTCGAGGGTGACCGGTGACTCCGACGGGTAGGTGCCGGCATCGGGATCGAAATAGGCCAGCCCAGGCTGTTCTTCGGCGATGGCGGCGATGAGCAAGCCCATCTGGAAGCCCCAGTCGCCGAAGTGGGGGTCGCGGATCACCTTGTGCCCGGCGAAGGAGAAGAGCCTGGCGAGCGAGTCACCGATGATGGTGGCCCGGAGATGGCCGACATGCATCGCCTTGGCCACATTGGGGCCGGCGTAGTCGACGACCACGTTCTCCGGATCGTTCGTGACCGGGAAACCGAGATAGGGGTCGGCGGCATCCTCGACCGCGATCCGAGCAATGGAGGCATCGGTCATCGTGATGTTGATGAAGCCGGGGCCGGCCACTTCGACCTTCTCGATGTCGGGGTGTCCGGCAAGACGGTCCGCGACCTTCCGGGCTATCTCTCTGGGTGCCTGGTTGGTCGCCTTGCCGGCGGCCATGGCGCCGTTTACCTGATACTGCGCCAGCTCGGGTCTTTGAGAAGGAACCGTTTCGCCCAGCTCGGCCGGCAACCCGAGCTCGCTGAACGCCTCACCGGCGATGGACGAGAGATGCGACAGCAGCGACATGTCCATCGACAGTACATAGGACCAGGTACCAAGTACCGAGTACCAAGTACTCAGTACTTCGCCAGCTCCTGAGCCTTGCGGACGATGCCCTCAGGTGTGGGGTAGAGCTCGTTCTCCAGTGGTCCGGCGTAGGGCATGATGGGGACGTCGGGAAGGGCGTACCGACGCACTGGTGCGTCGAGCCATTCGAAGGTCTTGTCCGCGATCTGGGCCGCAAGTTCTGCGCCATATCCGGCGAACTCGTTGTCTTCGTAGACGATCAGGGCACGTGACGTCTTCTTCACGGACTCTTCGATGGTGGGCCAGTCGAGGGGCTTGAGGCTGCGCAAATCGATCACCTCAGGGCTGATGTCCAACTCCTCGAGCAACGACGCCGCCTCGACGGCGAAATGGGCCATCGCTCCGTAGGCGAGGATCGTCAGGTCCTCGCCCTGATGGCGGATGGCCGCCCGGCCCAGAGGAACCCGATGCTCCCCTGCCGGATACGGGCCCTTGGCGAGGCGGTAGAGCTTCTTCGGCTCGAGGAACATGACCGGGTCCGGGTCCTCGACAGCCGTGAAGAGCAGCCCCTTCACGTCGGCGGGAGTCGAAGGCACCACCACCTTCAGCCCGGGCACGTGGGCATAGAAGGACTCGATGGACTGAGAGTGGTAGAGGGCGCCGTGGATCCCGGCGCCGTATGGGGTGCGGACGACCATCGGCACATTCCATTTCCCGTCGGATCGGAAGGAGATCCGCGCCGCCTCCGAAACCAACTGGTCGAAGGCAGGGTGGATGTAGTCGGCGAACTGGATCTCAGGGATCACCTTGAATCCGGTGACGGCCATCCCGATGGCGGCGCCGATGATCGACGACTCGGCGATCGGGGTGTTGAAGCAGCGGTCGGCTCCGAAGCGATCCGTCAGGTCCTGGGTCGCCTTGAAGACTCCCCCCTTGCGGCGGGCCACGTCCTCGCCGAACACGATGGCGTCCTCGTGGGCCTCGAGCACTTCATGGAGGGCCATGTTGATCGCCGTGATGAGATTCACGGTCTCGCCGCCGGGAGCCTCCTCTGGTTCGGTGACCGGGGGGCCTAGCTCGATGACCTTGGCGTACACGCGGCTGGTCGGCTCGTCGGGATTCGGGGCGGCTTCGGCGTCCTCCACCGCTCGGGCGAGAGCCTCGATCACTTCGTCGTCGATCCGCTCCTCTTCGGCCTCCGTGAGCAGGCGGTTCTCGATGAGGTACTGACGGACCCGGGCCACGGGGTCACGTTTGCGCCAGGTCTCGACCTCCTCCCGACTGCGGTACAGCGTGTCGTTGTCATCGGACGTATGGGCGTAATAGCGATACGTCTCGGCTTCGATCAGCGTGGGCCCCTCCCCGGCCCTGGCCCGGCGAACCGCCTCCTGCATCACCTTGTAAACCCGAAGCGTCCGGTTGCCGTCGACCTCGACACCTGGGAAGCCGTAGCTCTCCGCTCTCGCGGCGAGGCTTCCGGCGACCTGTTCCTCCTGTGGCACCGAGATGGCATATCGGTTGTTCTCGATTACGAAGATCAAGGGGAGTTTGCGGATCCCGGCCCAGTTCATCGCTTCGTGCCAGTCCCCCTCAGACGTCGAGCCCTCGCCCCCGTACACCGCCACCACCGAGTCGTCACCCCGGTTGGCCACAGCCTGGGCGATGCCTACGGCATGGGGGTACTGAGTCCCGATCACCGAGGACTGGGTCAGGACTCGGCGTTCGCGGCTGGACCAGTGGCCGGGGAGCTGACGACCCCCGGACATCGGGTCGGTCTTCTTGGCGAACGCGCCGAGGAAGATCTCCTCCGGCTCGAAACCCCACGCCAGCGCCACCCCCATATCCCGGTAATAGGGCAGGACCCAGTCCTTCTCTTGGTCCAATGCCAGCGCCGAGGCCACCTGGACGGCCTCGTGGCCCGAGGACCCAACCACGAAAGGAGCGCGGCCCTGACGCTGAAGGGCGAAGAGACGGTCGTCGATTCGCCGCGTCGTGAGCATCAGCCGGTACATCTCCACGACCCGT
>JBEVIF010000086.1:0-3145 GCA_040510795.1 Acidimicrobiia bacterium | reverse complement strand
AGGACCTGGAGAAGCTCATCGGAATGCTCGAGGCCATCGACGGAGTCGACGATCTCACTCTGACCACCAACGCATCGCTCTTGACCCGGAAGGCGCGGTCCCTGGCGGCCGCCGGTCTGGACCGGGTCACCGTGAGCCTCGATGCGCTAGACGATCCGACCTTCCAGCGCATGAACGATGTCGGCTTCCCGGTCTCCTCCGTCTTGGAAGGCATCGAGGCGGCGGCCGAGGCCGGGCTCGGGCCGATAAAGGTGAACGCGGTTGTCCAACGAGGGGTGAATGAGCACGCCGTTGTCGACATGGCCAGGCATTTCAAGGCCACCGGTCACATCGTGCGCTTCATCGAGTACATGGATGTGGGGAACACCAACGGATGGCGCCTGGACGATGTCGTGCCCGCCGAGGAGATGATCTCGGCCATCAATCAGGTTTTCCCGCTCGAGCCCATCCCGCCCAATTACCCCGGTGAGGTGGCCAACCGGTTCCGCTACCTGGACGGTGAGGGGGAGGTGGGGGTGATCGCGTCGGTGACCAGACCGTTCTGCGGTTCCTGCACCCGGGCCCGGCTCTCCGCCGAGGGGGTCCTGTACACGTGTCTCTTCGCCTCCGCAGGATCGAACCTCCGTGACGCGATCAGGGCCGGTGAGGATGTCGGTCCGATCATCGACCGCATATGGTCGAACAGGGAAGACCGGTACTCGGAGATCAGGTCGGCGCAGACTGTGAGCATCGGCTCACGGGTCGAGATGAGCTACATCGGAGGGTGATGGCTCAGCGCCCTGACCAGGTGTTTTAGGTCAGGACGGCGATCTCGTTCCGCGAGGATTCCGCCGGAGCACCGTGTGCCTCGTCGATGGCGATCCGTGCCGGTCCTCTGACTCGGGCATCAGGTGGGCGTAGGTGCGGAGCGTGAAGCCGGGGTGGTGGTGGCCCAGGTACTCGACACGGCGCGGATGCTCACCCCCCTGGTCCGGCTCAGTCGACACCTGTCTGGAATTGGCCTGAATCTTTCGCGCTCTCGTTTTCCGGCAACGTTTGGGATTACGTTTCATGGCGTATCGCCGGACCCGGGGAATCTTCCGGGGTGGGTGGAAGGGGAGTCTCGTCGTGGACGATCCCCACGGCTGTTTCGCCGCTCCCGACTGCGACTGCAAGGAACAGTCCGACCGCACAAGTTGAGAGGTTCGCGAAGAATCGTTGGACCCCAAACGACGCAATGAGCGATTGCATGGGTGAGGACTCCTGGGCGTTCCGGTCCTCGAGGAAGGTCCCGGTCTCACCAACTGGCCGAGGGCGCTTCCAGGACGACGAGACCCCCTGGTTTGATGTGGCGCCAGGGGGTCTGTCTCCGCTCCGCTCCGAACGAATGTACGCGGCCACGCCAGGCCGGTTGAGCGGCAGCAATAAGTTCCGGCGTGGTGCTGGGGTGCCTTGTCGCTAGAGACCCGCACATATAGAGAACCCCCGACTCGGTCGGTTCTCGGCGTCGCCACTGCAATCATTGGCGGGAAGGTCCGCGGGTCGCCGATGGCTACAAGGTCAACTAGCTCACGGCTACCTGGTCCACATGAAACCCGCTCCTCCTGGTTAGAGCCACTTTCCGGGGGCGTCTCCGCAGGTCAGC
This sequence comes from Acidimicrobiia bacterium, assembly GCA_040510795.1. Lineage (GTDB taxonomy): Bacteria > Actinomycetota > Acidimicrobiia > Spongiisociales > ZC4RG35 > JARDZU01. Next base: position 1,521 of record JBEVIF010000086.1, on the reverse strand, counting down.
GAATCGGCGCGTCGAGATGAGCTACATCGGAGGATGATGGCTCACAGGTCGCCTGTTGGATCGTTTGTTTAGGGTGAGCCGGCGGGTAAGTAGGCCGCATGACCGCAGCGAATTGGCCACCACATGACCAATACCCGATCGTGGAGTGGACAGACGACGAACTCATCGACCAGTACCGATACGTGAAAGCGGAGTTCGGAGGCGACGAGTCGGATTACCTGGACAGCGACGAGAACGTCGCTGTCCTCATCGAGGAGATCATTCAAAGGGGCATCGAGGACTTTGCCGAAGCTGTTGAGGAAGATCCTGCGACCACTGGCCGGGAGCCGGTATGAGACGCAGCCTCTCTTCTCGGCCGAGGGGTAGACCCGTGCCGGCGGAGGCCGCGGTCGATATGCGCAGACTTCGTCGGATCATGCGGATTCGTGTCACCACGAACCAGTCACCATCGCGTAACCCAGGAAACACCAGTCGAAAATCCACGTGAACAGAGAACCATCAACGTCCGCGCTTTCGTAGTGGTGGTTGGCGCGGGGGAGGCGACAGCCGAACCCCGGCAGACCGGTTGCCCCCTTGAGCGGCCGGCCGGGGTTCGTTAAGGGTTCATGCCAGTCTCCCCTCTCTTCCGGACCATCGAGGGACCGACCGAACTGGAGCGATTCCTCGGCCTCCCGTACAGCCTCAACCCCGAGCTCGCCGACGATCTACGCCTGGGGAGACGGCGAACCGAGTGGATGTGGATGGCGCTGATCGACGACAGTGTTGTGGCGCGAGTGGCATGGTGGGGCAACCCCGGCGACAACAAACCTGCACTGTTGGACATATTCGACATCGCCGACCCCGCCGATCCGGTGCATCGCCTCGCCGCCCGAAACCTGATGGAGACAGCAACCCGCCAGGTGATCGGTAGCCGAGCCGAGCGGCCCGGGTACATCCGCTATGTGCCGCCTGATTGGCGAGAAAACCGAGCCTCCCGTCGTCACGTGGAGGTGCTCATCGACATCGCCGAGCAAACCGGCGCCCGAGTGTTCGTCGAGCGCCTGCGATTCGAATGGCGCGAAGGCACACCCATCGCGCCACCCAGCGGGCGGCTCGAATTCCGTCAACCCCACGACGACGACGAGATCCTCGACCTGATGACAGCGGTGGTGCCGGGCTCGCTCGACGCCCACACCGTCCTCGACCTGAAGACCATGACGCCGAGAGAAGCCGCCCACGATCACTTCTTTGGTGAGCTCGCCCAACAGATCAGCAGCCGCGACAACTGGCGAGTTGCAACCGACCACACGGGCGCCTCAGTCGGCTTCGTGACTCCCGGCCACAACCACTATCACCCCGTCATCGGGTATCTTGCCGTCCTGCCCGAGCATCGAGGCAACGGGTACATCCATGACATCCTCGACGTAGGCACCCGCATCCTGGCCGACCAGGGTGTCGACCACATCCGCGCCGCCACCGACCTGACCAACCTGCCGATGGCTGTGGCGTTCGAGCGCGGCGGATGGATCAACTTCGAACGAT
>JBEVIF010000085.1:0-7523 GCA_040510795.1 Acidimicrobiia bacterium | reverse complement strand
GGAGGAGGATCCCGATCAACGGTCCACGGCCTGGAGCCTGGCCTTTTCGGAGGAAACAGAACAGACCCCTTTGCTCCACGCCGTGTGTGAGGTAGGGGAGCTTTCCGCGGCTCAGTGGTTGGCCAACGGCTGTCATCGCGACGACGAGCTGGTCACCTGCGGGTCTGGCCCCGGTTTCCCCGCCGAGGTCCTCGACGACCTCTCGATATATCCAGAGGTCAGTCCGACCTTCGGCGCCGATGTGGCTGCCCTTCTAGGAAACGACAAACCGGAAGAGCTGCTCGGATGGCACGTCATCGTCGAGGAACAGAGGTCAGACGGCGAGTTAGTCCAGTTGTTGCTGCGTGAAGCGCCCGGCAGCGGAGCGATCCAGTACGTGCTCGACGGCAGCCACGAGGATTTCGATTCTCAGCGGCCTTGCATCGCACAGCCAGTCGGGTGACGTCCCCAGGCCCAATTTGGCCGTGTGAAACCGACCGCTCGGCTTCAATGCGCACTGTGAAGCTCCCACCTGGCTTGATGCAACGCCCGCTCGCTCCCGGCGACGAGCCTGCCGTTGCCACCGTCATGGCCGCCGGGCAGCTGGCTGATATCGGTGAGGTCGCCATCGAGGAGGCCGACATAGTCAGTGATTGGCAACGTCCCAGCTATGACGTCGGCGCCAGCACGATCGGCATCTTCGACGGAGACCGGCTGGTCGCTTACGCCGAGCTCTCGGGTGGCGACCGCGGCGACGCCGCCGTCCATCCCAACTACCGCGGGCGTGGGATCGGCTCCCACCTTGCCACCTGGATGCAGGAGCAAGCCCGCGGCCGTGGCCTGAAGGTGATCGGGATGCCCGTCCCCGAAGGCTCACCCGGGGACCGGTTGCTCGAAGGCCTCGGCTATCGAGTCCGCTGGACGAGCTGGGTTCTGGCTCTCCCCGAGGGCCGCGACATCGAAGACAGGGCCCTGCCCCCGGGCTACGCCATCCGCACCGCCACGGATTCAGACCATCGCACTACCTGGGCAGTCATCGAGGACGCCTTTCTGGAATGGGCTGTCCGGGACCGGCAGAGCTTCGAAGACTTCTCGGCCCAAGTGATGCAGCGTCCCGGCTTCGAGCCGTGGAACCTGCGAGTGGTGACGGACCAGTCGGGAGAGGTCGTTGGAGCGGCGCTGATCCTGCTCGCAGATGAGGTCGGCTTCGTGGAGCGGGTGGCCGTTCGTAAGGACCAGAGGGGTCTTGGGCTCGGCCAGGCTCTCCTCGCGGATGCTTTCGCCCAGGCGCGGGTCCACGGAGCCAGCCGGTCCGAGCTCTCGACCGACTCCCGAACCGGCGCGCTCGGCCTTTACGAAAGGGTCGGGATGGAGGTCACGTCGGTGTGGGTCAACCGGGCGATCGATCTCTGAGCAGCGGTGCTTTGCCGCCTACTGTCCGCCCGGTACTTTGATCGGCGATCGGCCCCGACCAGGAGGACGAGATGATCTTCGATTTCTTCGACGAGTTGAACTGGTTGGCAATCGTGGTGGCGACGATCGCCTGGTTCGCATTCAGCGCCATCTGGTACTCGGTCCCGCCTCTGAGCAAGGCCTGGCAAAAGGCTTCGAAGGTCGACATGACCGCGGAAGGCCCGCCGCTGGCATCTCTCTTCGGTCCGACCCTCGTCGGTTACTTCGTGACCACGATCGTGATCGCGCTCATTGCCCGTGGCATTGGCGCGATCGAGGTGGTGGACGGAGTCGCCCTGGGCGCTGCCCTTGGAGTTGGCTTCGGCGTGGTGAGCGCACTGGTCACCCAGATCTACGAGCAGAAAGGGTCTTCGTACTGGCTGCTCAACGGTCTCAACGCGGTGATCGCCTACATAATCGTGGCGGTGATCGTCACCCTCTGGGTGTGAATCTCAGCTCAGCTCGAGCTCCTCGATCGCGCCCGCCCTGATGTAGAAACCCCGGATCTCCCCTCCCGGGGTTGCGACCAAGTAGAGCCAGTCCGGCTCCAGCGCGCTCCGCACGTCGATCATCGACGGCATGGCGGAGCCGCCAGGATGGGAGTGGAATACCCCGGCAATCTCCCAGCCCATCGACTCGGCGTGCCGCATGGCCTGGAAGTGCTCATCAGGGTCGATCGTGTAGGAAACCGGGGAGGGGTCCGCGTTGGTGAGGGGATATGCAAACCGGATTCGCCCGTCACCGTCCATGGCGAAGAGGCCACAACACTCATCTGGCGCGCAGTTCTCGGCGTGGGCCAGGATGGCCCACCGGATCTGCTCAGGAAGACGCAGCACGGGCGACGTTGCCCGCCGGGCGACAGGTCTGGTCGTACTCGACGATCTTTGGTGGCCGGTCGGGGTCGGCGCAAGCCGGGCAATTCGGGTCCCGGTCGATGCTCACCGAGCTGAAGTCCTCTTCGAGGGCGTCGTAGAGGAGGAGTCTCCCGGTCAGCGGCTCGCCGAGACCGAGCAGGAGCTTGATTGCCTCCATGGCCTCGATCGACCCAATGATTCCCGGCAGCACGCCGAGGACTCCGGCCTCGGCGCAGGAAGGGGCGAGTTCGGGAGGGGGTGGCTCGGGGAAGAGACATCGGTAGCAGGGCCCGACGTAGGGGTCGAACACCGAGACCTGACCCTCGAATCGGAAGATGGAGCCATGGACCACCGGGACCCGCACGTGCAGCGAGGCGTCGTTGACGAGGTATCGGGTGGGGAAGTTGTCGCCCCCATCCAGGACAACGTCGTATCCCGTCATGATGTCGATGGCATTGCCGGCGTCGAGACGCTCGTTGTGGGTGATCACCTTGACGTCCGGATTGAGGGCCGATATCGCCTCGCGGGCGGATTCCGTCTTCGGCATTCCCACCCGGTCGAGGTTGTGCAGCACCTGACGCTGCAGGTTTGTCCTGTCCACCACGTCGTAGTCGACAATGCCAATGGTTCCCACGCCTGCGGCCGCGAGGTAGAGCGCCGCCGGAGAGCCCAACCCTCCGGCGCCGATCAACAGGACGCTGGAGTCGAGCAGGCGAGCCTGACCGGCCTCGCCGACCTCTTCGAGGATGACATGTCGCGAATATCGGTCTCGTTGCTCGGCCGTGAGCCCCTCGCCGGCACCCCATGCCCGCCCCTCGGTCTTCCAGCGATCGAATCCTCCGGCGAGTGAGTAGACCTGCTCATATCCCATCTGCTTCAGGCTGGCGGCGGCCAGCGCCGAGCGCCCTCCGCTGGCGCAGAAGAGGACGACAGGTCCCGATCGGTCCGGGGCCACACCGGCGATGTCACGCTCCAGCAACCCGCGGGGAAGGAGGCGGGAGCCGCGGATCGTGCCCTGCTCGTGCTCCCCCGTCTCGCGGACGTCGATGAGAAGGACGTCATCCAGCCTCGGCTCCAGTGCCTCAGGCGTCAGCTCGTCGATCAGCGCACGTGCCCGGCTGACGAGGTCGCGATAGGAGGCCATCAGCGGGATACGGCGGGGTCCGGGGCCTCGGGGTCTATTTCGTAGCGGTCGAATGCGTCTCTGACCACCGTATGTGGCACGGCTCCCTCACCGGCCAGGGTGGAAAGCGTGGCGGCGACGATATGGCCCGTGTCCACCTCGAAGTGCCGGCGCAGTGCCTTGCGGGCATCGGAACGGCCGAATCCGTCGGTGCCGAGGGTGGTGAAGGGTTTTGGGACCCATCGTGACACCTGGTCCGGCACCAACCTCATGTAATCGGTGACCGCGATGACAGGCCCGTCGACGTCGGAGAGGAGACGGGTGACCATCGGGATGCGACGCTCCTCGGTCGGATGAAGGAGGTTCCACCGGGTGACCGCGAGCGCCTCTTCCCGGAGACGCTTGTACGAGGTAGCCGACCACAACTCGGCGCTGACGTCGTAGTGCTCCGCCAGATCCTCGGCGGCCTTACGGGCGGCGAGGTTGGCGGATCCTGAGAAGAGGATTGCCGCCTTCGGGCCCGGCGCCGAGGGGCCATCGGCCCATTTGTAGAGCCCATCGACGATGCCCTGCTCTGCGCCTTCGGGGCGAGGCGGCTGCGGGTGGTTCTCGTTGTAGAGGGTCAGGTAATAGAAGATGTCCTCGGGCTCCGCCCCGTACATGCGCCCCAGGCCATGCCCGACGATCGTCCCGACCTCATAGGCGAACGCGGGGTCATACGCCTCGCAAACGGGCACCGAGGTTGCCAGCACGAGGCTGTGCCCGTCCTGATGCTGCAGGCCTTCGCCCTCCAGAGTCGTTCGACCGGCGGTCGCCCCCAGGAGGAAGCCTCGGACGCGGGAGTCGGCCGCCGACCAGATCAAGTCTCCAACCCGCTGAAAGCCGAACATCGAGTAGAAGATGAAGAACGGGACCATCGGAACGCCTCGGGTTGCATACGAGGTCCCGGCAGCGATCCAGGACGCCATCGACCCAGCCTCGGTGATCCCCTCCTCGAGGATCTGGCCGCTCTGGCTCTCCGAGTAGGAGAGGATCATCGACGCGTCTACCGGCTCGTAGAGCTGGCCCTTGGAGGCGTAGATCTTGAGCTCGCGGAAGAGTGAATCCATGCCGAACGTACGCGCTTCGTCCGGGACGATCGGCACCACGTGTTTGCCGAATCCCTCGGACCTGGCCAGACCGCGAAGCAGACGTGTGAAGGCGGTCGTCGTCGAGGCTTCTACTTTGCCCGAACCGGCATATACCTCTGAGAAGGTCTCTGGCGAGGGGAGCTCAAGTGTGTTTTCTGGGACGATCCGGCTCGGTAGGAAACCACCCAGCTCCTGACGTCTGGCATGGAGATACTCGTGCTCTGGAGTGCCCGGCTCCGGCCGGAAATACGGCGGCACATTCTCACCGGCGAGTGCCTCCTCGGGGATCTCGTTCTGCAGACTGAGCCTCTCCCGCAGCCCCATGAGCTGCTGGTTGGTCAGCTCCTTGATCTGGTGGGTCGCATTCCTTCCCTCGACGTCGGGGCCGAGGGTCCAGCCCTTGATCGTCTTGGCCAGGATCACCGTTGGCTTGCCGTTGTCGAGCTCGGTTGCCACCTTGTATGCGGCGTAGACCTTCTTGTAGTCGAGACCCCCCCTGCGCAGCGCCCAGACCTCATCGTCGCTCATCTCGGCGACCATCTCCTTGGTACGAGGGTCCTTGCCGAAGAAATGCTCCCGGACGTAGGCGCCGTTCTCCGCCTTGTACCGCTGGTACTCCCCGTCGACGGTGGTGTTCATCACGTTGATGAGCGCACCCTCGTGGTCGCGGGCCAGGAGTGCGTCCCAACCGGAGCCCCAGATCACCTTGATCACGTTCCAGCCGGCGCCTCGGAAGGCCGACTCGAGCTCGGTGATGATCTGGCCGTTGCCGCGCACGGGCCCGTCGAGGCGCTGCAGGTTGCAATTGACCACCCATGTCAGGTTGTCCAACCCTTCCCGGGTGGCCAGGGAGATGGCACCAAGAGTCTCGGGCTCGTCCACTTCGCCATCGCCGATGAAGCACCACACCCTGGACTTGGAGGTGTCGTCGAGACCACGGTTGTGGAGGTACTTGTTGAAACGGGCGTGGTAGATCGAGTTGATCGGCCCCAGACCCATCGACACGGTGGGGAACTCCCAGAAGTCGGGCATGAGACGGGGGTGGGGATAGGAGGAGAGCCCGTGACCATCGATCTCGAATCGGAAATTGTCGAGGTGCTTCTCGTCGAATCTCCCCTCGAGATAGGCCCTGGCATAGATCCCGGGTGCGGCGTGCCCCTGCATGTAGACGTGGTCGCCCTTGCCGTCGGCGCCCTTCCCCTTGAAGAAATGGTTGAAGCCGACTTCGTAGAGGGTGGCCGACGAGGCGAAAGTGGAAAGGTGCCCCCCGATCCCCTTGGAGCGGTGATTGGCCTTGATCACCATCACGGCCGCGTTCCACCGGATGAACCGCCGGATCCGCCTCTCGATGTCCGCGTCACCGGGGAACTCAGCTTCCTCCTCGGGAGGAATCGTGTTGATGTACGGCGTGGTGATGGCGCCGGCGATACCGACGTTGTTCTCGTGGGCCCTCTCGAGGAGCTTGGCCACGAGATACTTGGCCCGGTCCGGCCCCTGCTCGTTGACGACCGCATCCAGGGAGTCGACCCACTCCTGGGTCTCCACCGGATCCGAGTCCGGCATCTGATGGACGTATTCGTCGCCGAGTGTGCGGCTCAGATCGCCTGTCATGAGATCAAGCCTAGTTAGCGGAGGTAATTCTCCTCCCGGGAGCTCTTACGCTCCCACCGCCTGATCCTCGGCTCGCGTCAGCCATTTGCGAACGACGTCGACGAAACGATGAGGGGCGTCCATCTGCGGGGTGTGCCCTGTGTCGTCGAGGTGGACCAGCTCCCAATCGGGGCGTAGTGCGCAGAGCCACTCGACTGCTGTGGGCGAGACGATGTGGTCGGAGACCCCCTGCACCACGAGGGTGCGTGCCTCGATGGCGAGGATCATCGCCACGTATACGGGCCGTCGCGAATAGAGCCTTGCGATCGAAGTCGCCGTCCGGGCGGTGGCGTATTCGGCCCAGGGGAGCTGCTTTCTGATCCGGGCCATCTCCCGGGACTCCTCGATGAGTGACATGGGGACACGCCCTGGCTTGTGGGTGATCATGTTCAAGCTCTTCCGCACCAACTGCTCGGGAGTATTGGTCCGGATGAACCGGCGGCCGTATGCCGCGCCGATTCCGGGCGTGGCTTGTATGGCGAGCCGGGCTGCCGTCGGCCAGTCGAGCCGGGGGTCGGGTACCACCGGTGGCGTGGCCGGCGACACCAGGATCAGCCGATCGACGAGGTCCGGCCGGGCTGACGCGATCAACTCGGCGAGGAGCCCACCGGTCGAGTTCCCGATGAGGGTGGAGGGCCCATCCATCGTTTCGAGATATGAGATCACCGAATCGCGGTGTGTTCCCAGCCGGAAGTCTGACCTAGGCGGAGTGAGGCCGAACCCGGGTAGATCGACGGCCCGGACCCGACCGAGGGCGGTCAGCGTCGGTGCCACCGCGTTCCAGTTGGTCGTGGATCCGCCGAGGCCGTGGATGAGTATCAGGCTCGGCCCGGTCCCCCCGAAGTCGACTTCGTGCATCGGTCCCTTGGGGGTGCTCACGTAGTTGCCCATCGTCGAAAGGGTACCGGGGGTGGGTCATACACTGGCTCGATGCGCTTGCTCCTCGTCTCCACTTACGAGCTGGGGCGTCAACCTGTCCATATCGCCTCGCCGGCGGCGGCTCTCGCCGCGGCCGGCGTCGACGTCGTCACCGTCGATTTCGCCGTGGAGGACTGGGCCAGCTCTCGTCTGGACGGCGTCGACGCTGTCGCCTTCTCGGTGCCGATGCACACCGCCATGCGTCTCGCCATCCCGATGGCGCGGGAGTTGCGTCGGCAGCAGCCCTGGCTTCCAATCGCCTTCTACGGTCTGTACGCCGGCGTGGGTCAGGACCGGGTGGTTGGGGATGTCGCCTACTCGGTCTTTGTCGGCGAGTACGAGCCGGCTCTCGTGGAATGGGCAACGACCGTGGGCTCGGGGACCGAGGGAAAAGGCGTGAGCCGGAGTCGGGGGCGG
>JBEVIF010000084.1:0-3590 GCA_040510795.1 Acidimicrobiia bacterium | reverse complement strand
GCGGTCGGCCTCGATCGACTCCTCGAGGCGATCGGGTCGCATCGCCAGGTTCTCATCCACCTCGATGGTTCTCAGCCGCTCCACGCCGTACCCGGCGATACGCACCGCCTTCTCGATCGAGGAGTGCGCCTGTGTCGAGGCGTAAGCAGTCAGGCCACCTCCGGTCCCGATCCGGTTGGTCTCGAACCCGCTCGCCCTCTCCCGTGCCGCCAGCGCCGCCACCAGGCTTGCGCTCGACGCCGAGTCCTGGATCACACCTCCGCCGGCCGTGTCCGAGCGGAAGCCAGAGGGCAAGCCGAGCATCTCCACGATCCAGTCCAGGACGTGGGTCTCGAGCTCGGTGCATGCCGGAGAGGTCGCCCAGAGCATCCCTTGGACCCCGAGCCCCGACGAAACCAGATCACCGAGAATGGCCGGTCCGGATGCGTTGGCGGGGAAGAACCCAAAGAACCGAGGCGACTGCCAATTGGTGATCCCGGGGAGGATGATCCGGTCGAGATCGCTGACGATCTCCTCGAACTGCTCCCCGTGCTCGGGTGGGCTGGCGGGGAGCTTCGCCCTGGTCTCGCCGGGTGCCACCTGCGAGAGGACGGGGAAGCGGTCGACCCCTTCCATGTAGGCAGCCACCCACTCGATGAGTTCGTGCCCCGTCTTGCGGAACTCTTCCGGGGTCATGGCGACACGGTAGCCATGCGCCGGCGACCGCCCCGGAGTCGGCATTGAGTCAGGCGCTCTCGGCGTCCCAAGCCTGCAGGTGGAGAACGGCGGATGTTCGTCACTCCAAATCGACGGCGTAAGGGCGCGACTCCCGTCGCCAACCGGAGAGGTCGCCTTGGTAGCGCGGTTGGTACTTGGCGACCACCAGGTCACGCGCCAGTTGGTCTTCCTCCGGATCGGAGACGGCACGGGCCTGGCCTGCCGCCTCGGTGCTGTCGATGGAGAACGTCACCTTGGGGTTCGCTTCCAGGTTGCGGCACCAGTCGGAACGCCCCGCGCTTCCCGACAGGAGGTAGACGGTGTCACCCTGGAGGGCGAACCAGATCTCGATCGTGTGCCCCTGTCCGCTGCGTCTTCCCGCGGTGGTGAGGTACCCGTTGCTCCGATCCGCCAGCGGTGTCAGCGCGTTCACAGGCCGGCCTGGGACGAGCCTGAGTCCCCTTCGGCGGCACTCCGCAACAGCCCCACGACTATCCCCTCTGCCAGCGCCTCCCACGAAGCCTCGATCACGTTCTCGTGGACCCCGATCGTCCCCCAGGAGCCGTTGCCGTCGCTCGTCTCGAGGAGTACCCGCACAGTTGCCGCCGTCCCGTCCTTCGAGTCGAGTACCCGGACCCGGTAGTCGGTGAGCCGAAGCTGGTCCACCTCGGGGAATCGGGTGCGAAGTGCCGCCCTCAATGCCTGGTCGAGGGCGTGGACCGGCCCGTTGCCCTCACCGGTGGTGATGACCCTCTCGTCTCCCACCATGAGCTTGACAGTCGCTTCGGCGCCCACATCCTCACCAGGTCGTCTCTCGACGAAGGTACGGAACGATTCCAGCTCGAAGTAGGGCTGGACCCACCCTGCGGCTTCTCGTACCAACAACTCGAATGACCCGTCAGCTGCTTCGTAGTGATATCCCGTCTGCTCCTGCTTCTTGACGCGGTCGAGCACCGTTCGAGCCAGGTCTTCATCCATCTCGAGCCCGAGCTCGGCTGCCTTGTGGAAGACGGATGCTTTCCCTGCCTGCTCCGACACCACCATCCGGGTGTAGTTGCCCACCAGCGCCGGCTCGGTGTGCTCGTAGGCGCCGCGCCTTCTGGCCAGTGCAGAGGTGTGGAGTCCCGCCTTGTGGGTGAAAGCCGATGTACCCACATATGGCCGGTGTGGGTCCAGGGCGATGTTGACTATCTCGGCGATATGGTGGGAGATCGGAGCGAGGGCCCCCAACTGCTCGTCGGTGACCACGGGGATTCCCATCTTGAGCGTCAGGTCGGGGATGATCGTGCAGAGGTCGGCATTTCCGGTCCGCTCGCCATATCCGTTGACACAGCCCTGCAGTTGGCGGACACCCGCCCCCACCGCCGCCAGCGAGGATGCCACGGCGCACCCACTGTCATTGTGAAAGTGGACACCGATCTCCGCCTCGGGCAGCTCTGTCCGCACTTTGCCGATCAGATTCACGATCTGATGGGGGAGCGTGCCCCCGTTGGTGTCGCAGAGGACGAGCCGTTCAGCTCCCGCTTCCACTGCGGCGCGCGCAACCGCCAGCGCAAATCTCGGGTTGGCCTCGTAGCCGTCGAAGAAGTGCTCGGCGTCGAAGAAGACGCGGCGACCCTGACTGCGGAGGTGTTCGACAGTGTCACCTGCCATGGCAACGGCCTCGTCGAGATCTGTCCGCAGTGCGTGGAGGACGTGCTCGTCCCATGCCTTGCCGACGATGCACACCGCCTCGGTGTCGGCCCGGAGCACGGCTTGGAGCTGTGGGTCGGCTTCTACCGCAATGTCCGGCCTTCTGGTGGAGCCGAACGCGACCAAGGCGGCGCCCTTCAGGTCGAGTTGGTGCGCCCGTCTGAAGAACTCGTCGTCCTTGGGGAGGGCTCCGGGCCACCCACCCTCGATGTAATCAACGCCCAACTCGTCGAGTAACGCAGCGATGCGCAGCTTGTCGCCCACAGTGAGCGATATCCCTTCCTGCTGCGAGCCGTCACGCAGGGTGGTGTCGTAGATCTCGAGCTGGGTTTCCATGGCTCCTCCGCAAAGAAGAAACCCCCTGCCGTTGGCAGAGGGCTTCGCTGCGCACGCCGGTGCCGGCGTGCGCTCAGGCGATGATGATGGTTGGTTGGCGGCTCACAGCCACTGGAGCATGCCACGAGGGGGTTGCCGCTGTCAATGTGCGACGGAAGGCGGAAGGCGGAAGGATCGCTCCGTCCTCCCGCTCGCTTCGCTGGCATCTCCGAAAGATCGCGAAAACGAAATTTGTTTGGAGTCGCAACCTGGGCAGTTGGGTTAGTAAGTTCAGTGAACAATCGAAGCAGACACACCTCTCACCGTGGCGGCGCACAAGGCCACCAGGGCGGAAACACGCACTCGAAACATGCGACTCGCCTTGCAGACGATCTACCGCAGGGGCCCAACCAGCCGGGCCGAGATCGCTCGTGAGACCCACTTGGCCAAAGCGACGGTCTCCGACCTGGTGGGTGTTCTGCTCGACGAAGGGCTGGTGGTCGAGCTGGGGACTGGTGTCTCCGCCGGCGGGAAGCCTCCCACCATGGTGTCATTGGCGCCGGGCAGTCGGAGCATCGTCGCCCTCGATCTCAGCACTGTGCCCTTCACCGCAGCGATCGCCGATCTGCAGGGAAATATCGAGCACCGAGCCGAGGCGACGGACAGCCACACGGGCGATAACGCATTGGAGGAGGTTGGCCGACTGGCCGAGCGCCTCATCTCCCAGGCGCCATCCGACGTCATCGGGGTGGGGGTGGCCACACCCGGCATCGTGGACCCTGACGGCACTGTGCGGAGCGCGTCCCACCTCGAGTGGGACGAGGTGCCGCTGGCACGGCTTCTCGGCGACCGCTTGGGCATCCCGGTCCATGTGGCCAACGACTCGC
>JBEVIF010000083.1:0-11720 GCA_040510795.1 Acidimicrobiia bacterium | reverse complement strand
TCGGGCTCTTCGATCGCTGCTTAGTAGTCGCCGCGGTCGACGTCGTTGGATGCTGACGGGCCTTCGATCATGGTCCCGTCGGCTCCGACGACGAACCAAACCCCACCCACCCCTTGGCCATTGACGTCGCCCGGGGCTTCGTCAGGCGTGAACCTATAGAGCGGCATTCCGTTGACGGTCAGCTGCTCGCTCCCGTCGTCACGTGCCGTGGTCCCGAACAGTGAGGCATCGAGATCGGCGCCGATAGCGGTGTCACCGGGGACGGCCGGCCAGTTCGCGGCACAGTCGTCGTAGCACGTGCTGGTGCCCTCGGTGTCGTTCGTGAATATGTAGAGGGTGAAACCCTCGGCGTCGACCAGGATCGAACCTAAGTCGGTTTCGGCCGTGCTGACGCCCTCGGCCGCAGGCTCAGTGGCGGGGGTGGTGGTCTCCTCGGCGGCTGCGGCGGTGGTGGTGGTCTCCTCTTCGACGGCGGCGGATGTGGTGGTGTCACCGGTGTCGGCCACTGTTGTCTCACTGGTGCCCTCCTCGCCACAGGCAGCTATCACCAGGAGAGCCGCTGTCAACAGGGTCAGGGTGCGTCGCTTCATCGTTTTCTCCTCTGTCTCTTGCCTTCTCTACGCATCGGAGCGTCGCATGGTTCGCAACCTGGCAGAATCCCCCTGTGGACCGCGAGGTTCTGGAACGGTTCCGACTCGGTGATGAGGCGGCGGTCAAGGTCGTCTATGACCGATTCGGTGGGCCGGTGTTCGCCCTATCGATGAGCATCTTGGGCGATCACGGTCTGGCCGCCGACGCCACACAGCAGACTTTCATCAAAGCCTGGCGCGCCGCCTCGACCTATGACGCCGGCCGGAGTTTCGGGCCGTGGATCTATGCAATCGCGCGGAGGACGGCAATCGACCTCTACCGGAAACGGGCCAGGGTGGTGGTGAGTGACGACGTCGACGTTGTCTCCCTCCCGATTGGCCTGGAGACAGTTTGGGAGGTGTTCGAGGTCAGGTCTGCCCTCGACCGTCTCCCCGATGAAGAGCGCCAGGTCATCAAGATGAGCCACTTCGACGGACTCACCCATGTCGAGATCGCAGATAGGCTCGACATCCCCGTGGGCACGGTCAAGTCCCGGTCGCATCGAGCCCATCAACGTCTCATAGAAATGCTGAAACATGTGGAGGAGGCGTGATGGTGCGAACCGGCGGCGGTCGTGGGACGTACTGGCTAGAGGGCTATGACCACTGAAGGTTCGCGCGCGCAATACCTGGCATCCGGTGCCACGGAGGGAGGGGAGAGTCACGAAAGGCTCGACCTGATCCGCGATGTGCTTTCTGCGGATGCGACCTGGGCTGAGCCACCCCCACAGGTCGCCGACGGCCTGCTAGCCGCGCTGGCCGTGGAAGCGGTCCCCGGCCCGGGAATGAACCATGAGCGATCAGGCCGCTGGGCATTGGTCCTCGCCGGAGCAGGAGGGCTTGTTGCGATCGCGGCCTTGGTGCTGGGCACGATGAACGTGATTCAGGACGAGGGTGACAACGTCGTGGCGATGAGTGGTACCGAGCTCGAGGCGGCAGCCCTCGGCGAGGCGGAATTCGGGCCGAACGAGGCTGGATGGTGGATTCGCCTCGATGTCACCGGTCTTCCCCCGGCGCCCGAGGGCAGCTATTACGAGGGCTGGGTGTGGAGCGACGAGGGAGAGGGAGTGAGCATTGGCACCTTCCATTTGCGGGGTGAGGACATGCCCATCGTGCTCTGGTCGGGGGTCCCCCTGGCCGACTACCCCTCGATCTGGGTCACTCTCGAGAGCGAGGACGACGGGCCGGAGGCGTCCGAATTGATCGTCATGAAGGGGCGCATCCCGCAGGTTCCCGAGGCCTGATCCGTCATTCTCCCCGGAACAAGCGGCTCACCAGGCTCAGGATCAGGCTGGCCACAACGCTGACCACCAACATCGAGGTGATCGGTATGAAGATCGTCGCGTTCTCCGTTTCCCGCTTGATGTCGCCCGGGAGGTTCCCGAACCAGGAGAACAGGCCAGGGAAATAGCGGAGTGCCACCCCCACCACGACGAGCCCGGCCCCAATGGCGATCAGGAGATTGGCACCCCGCACTGCTCAACCCGCGTGGCGCAACACGACTTTGCCCACTTGCTCACCGGCTTCGAGGTACTCGAGAGCGGCGGGAAGGTCGTTGAAGTCGAACACCTTGCTCACCGGCGCCCTGGCGCCCAGTGTGCCGACCCATGTCGTCGCGCGGGCGAATTGTGCGTGGTTGGCCATGGACGAACCGATCAGCTCGAGCTGACGGAAGAAGAGGCTGGGGATCGTCAGCTCCATCTTCGATCCGCTGGTCGCTCCACAGATGGCGATCCGACCCCCCTTCCTTGCCGCCCGCATCGACTGGCGGATCGTGGCCGGGCCCACGTTCTCGATCACGACGTCGGCCCCTCCCAGGGCCGCCATCTCGGTCCCGAACTCGGCGTCGGACAGGAAGCCTCCCGCCGCTCCTTGCTCGACGGCCCAGTCGATCTTGTCCTGAGTCCGTGAGGTCACATAGACCTTCGCCCGCATGGCGAGGCCGAGCTGCGTCGCCGCTGCCGAGACCCCGCCCCCGACACCGACGACGAGCAGGGTCTGCTCCGGCTTCAGCCCGGCCCTCTCCATCATGCGGAGCGCGGTCGCGGTCACCAGCCCGAACGAGCCGGCCACTTCCCATGGCATCGCCGATGGTTTGCGGATTGCATTGATGGTCGGGATGACGATCTTCTCGGTGAAGGTCCCCGGCCGATGTTCGCCCAGGATCTGGAATGAGTCGCAGTACACGATCTCGTCGTTCCGGCATTGCGGGCATTCACCGCAGGAGAAGGACGGGTCGATGATGATCTCGTCCCCGATGTCGAATCCACTCACCCCATCACCGACCGCATCGACCGTCCCTGCTCCGTCGGCACCACCGATGTGGGGAAGGTGCTTGGGGGCGGGAAGGCCCTGTGATACCCAGAGATCGAGGTGATTGAGGGCCGAATGGCTGACGCTGACTCGTATCTCGTCGGGCCCCGGCTCCGGGTCCTCGACTTCGTTTAGCTGGTACGACCCGATGCCCTGGGTGTCGGTGAGCTGCCAGGCCTTCATCGAGGCGAGGGTAGCCTCGGACCGTCTGAGTCGAGGAGAGGGATTGGGCGTCGAGCTACCAGCAGATCGCGAGGTGCACGTCTCGTCGGTCAAGGTGCGTTTTTACGAGCTCGACCCATACGACCACGTCAATCACACCAACTACTTCTCGTATTTCGAGACGGCTCGCATCGACTACCTCACCGAGATGGGGTGGGGCCTCGACCGGCTCAAGGAGCAGGGTTGGCAGCTGGTGGTCGTCGAGTTGAACGCTCGGTTCTCTGCCGCAGCCCGGTTCGGAGAGGAGCTGATCATCCACACCTGGATCGAAGAGGTGGGTCGGGTGAAGTCGACGTGGCGTCAGGTGATGCTGCGAAACGACGAGGAGGTTGCCCGCCTCACAGTTTCGGCAGCGTTCACCGACCTGGCCGGAAAGCCAAGACGCATCCCGCCCGAATTCGCCGACCACATCATGGGTCTGATACCCCGAACCTGAGGTTCCACGTAACGGATACGACACGAACCGCCTCAGGTTCGGTCAGCACCATTCGACCTGTTTGTGAACGTGAGGTGCTGCGTAGCGAATACGTGACGCAGAACCTCAGGTTCGCTGTCGCTGCTGCCTCAGGCCTGCGGCTGGACCGCCTCGACGTCGCCTCCGGCCATGGCACCGACACTCGGCTGGAGCTTGGACCAGGTGATGGCGGAGAGGAGAATGATGAGGCTTATCCCGGCGATCCAATAGCGGGCCGCGGAGTCCTGCAGCAGAATGACCGCGGGCAGGACCAGCAGCGAGATCAGGTTCATCACTTTGATCAGGGGGTTGAGCGCCGGTCCCGCGGTGTCCTTGAAAGGATCCCCGACAGTGTCCCCGATGACCGCAGCCTTGTGTGACTCAGATCCCTTCCCGCCGTAGTGGCCATCCTCGATGTACTTCTTTGCGTTGTCCCATGCCCCACCGGAGTTGGAGAGGAAGTTCGCCATGAGTTGTCCGGTGAGGATGGAGCCGGCCAGGAAGGCGCCAAGGGCGAAGTAGTTGATCCCGAAGCCGACGATGACGGGCGTCAGCACCGCGAGAAGGGCTGGTGTGAGCAGCTCACGCAGGGATGCCGCGGTGCAGATGTCGATTACAGGTCCGTAATCGGGGCGCCGGTCGCCCCGCATGATGGCGCCGTCGGCGAACTGCCTGCGCACTTCTTGGACCACCACTGCCGCCGTGCGGCCCACTGCCCTGATGGCCAGACCGGAGAACATGAAGGCGATCGACCCACCTATGAGGAGGCCGATGAATGCCGTGGGGTCGGCGACGTTTATCGACGTCTCGGGCAGGGAGAACAGGTCAGACCCCTCGGCAACCAGACCTAGCTCACCCCCGATCGTCTCGATGAACGATGCGAATAGGGCTACCGCAGCGATCACAGCGGAGCCGATAGCAAATCCCTTGGTGACCGCCTTGGTGGTGTTGCCCACGGCGTCGAGCCCAACCATCACTTTGCGGGCCTCGCCATGAAACTCGCCGGACATCTCGGCGATCCCGGCGGCGTTGTCGGCAACTGGTCCAAAGGTGTCCTCGGAGACCACGACACCGGTTGTGGCCAGCATCCCCATCCCGGTCAGGGCGACCAGGTACAGCGAGAACTGGATATTGCCCCCGCCGAGGACGATGGCGACGCCTAAGGCCCCGGCGATGGCGACGATGGCCCACACCGAAGACTCGAGACCCGATGAGATGCCCGACAGAACGGTGGTCGCCGGGCCGGTCTGGGTCGCTTCGGCGATCTCTTGCACCGGCTTCGACTCGGTCGACGTGAAGTACTCGGTGAGACGGCTGACAACTTGGGCCAGAACGAGCCCGGCGACTACCGCCCCGAACACCTTCCAGCCCTCGTTCCCGTTCTCGTTGCCCACATAGAGGAGGGCGACGGCGAGGGTGCCGACGACAGTGAGAAGGCCAGCGGTGAGGAATCCCCTGTTGATGGGGGCCATCGCCGACTTGTCGCGATCGGTCGCTCGGACCTGGAATACGCCCACAATCGAGGCCAGGACCCCAATGGCGCGTATAACGACCGGAAAGACCAGGCCCAACGCTGGATTGGCTCCGATCGAGTTGAACGCGGCGACACCAAGGATGATCGAGGCCACCAGGGTCACCTCGTAGCTCTCGAAGAGGTCGGCGGCCATGCCGGCGCAGTCACCCACGTTGTCGCCCACGTTGTCGGCGATCGTGGCCGGGTTGCGCGGGTCGTCCTCGGGGATCCCTTGTTCGATCTTGCCGACGAGGTCGGCGCCGACGTCGGCAGCCTTGGTGAAGATTCCACCCCCGACTCGGAGGAAGAGGGCGAGGAGGGAGCCACCGAATCCGAATCCGATCAAAATGGCCGAGGAGGTGTTCTGAAAGATCATGATGATGATCGTGGCCCCGAGCAGGCCCAGACCCACCGTGAACATCCCGGCGACGCCACCGGTGCGGAAGGCGACCTTGAGGGCGGCAGGTAGGGACCCGGAGCGCGCCGCCGCTGCCGTGCGGACGTTGCCGCGCACCGCGAGCGACATGCCGATGAATCCAGTCAACCCGGACATGAAGCACCCACCGATGAAAGCCAGGGTCCGGAATCCCCCCGACTGGACGAAGGTGAGCGCCTCGGAGCCGTCCGGATGGAGAACGGCGGTCGAGGTGAAGAAGACGATGAGGGCGAGCGGGATGAGGATGAGGGCGATCGTCTTGAACTGGCGACGCAGATACGCCATCGCCCCTTCCTGGATCGCGGCTGCGATTTCCTTCATCGCCGGGGTGCCCTGGTCGGCCTTGAGCACGCCGCGGGAAAGCGCCCATCCGACCAGGAGGGCGAGCACAGCAGTTGCTGCTGCCAGCCACAGCCAGGCCCACTCGGCGGGGCCGAGAGTGAATTCCTGGTAACCGCCTTCGGCAGCCAAAGTCACCATGGTCAAGGGAAAGATCCTCCTCTAGGGGGTTGCGGGCCGAGACTGTAGTGGAGGCCAATTCCTGTCGACAATCAGCACAACGGTCGGGTCTACCGTTGTATTACCGCTCACAAGGAAGGAATCGCACGTGCTCGAAGGTCTGGTCGAATGGGTGACCTCGGTGGTCGAATCCCTCGGCTACGGGGGTGTCGCCTTCCTCGTGGCTCTGGAGAACCTGTTCCCGCCGATACCTTCCGAGGTGGTGCTGCCATTGGCCGGATTCGTGGCGGCTAATGGCGATGCGTCATTCGCGGGGATGGTCGTAGCCGCCACGATCGGGTCGATGATCGGCGCCTTTCTCCTGTACGGCATCTCAGCCGCCATCGGCCCCGCACGGCTCCGGGCACTCGTCGTCCGCTATGGCCGCTGGTTCCGGCTCGACGAGGCCGATCTCGATCGGACCGAGGAGTGGTTCGACAGGCGGGCCAATGTCGCCGTGCTCTTCTGCCGGTGTGTTCCACTCATGCGGTCGCTCATCTCGATCCCGGCCGGGTTCAGGCGGATGTCGATCATCCCCTTCACCCTGTACACCCTCATCGGCAGCCTGGTCTGGAACGTTGTGCTGATCGGGGCGGGGTACCTGCTCGGGGAGCGCTGGGGTCAGGTCGAGGAGCCGTTGGAGCTGTTCAAGAACGCGGTCCTCGCCGCTATCGCCATCGCAGTCGCCTGGTACATATGGCGCCGAGTGGTCCGGCCCCGGGTCCGAGGTGTTTCTTCCTGACCGCTGACCCCTCCCGTCCCGCTCGTGCCTCAGCCCAGGAAGTCCCGCACCCAATCGTCGGCCGGGTGGGCGAGGATGTCAGGGAGGGTGCCGGATTGGACGATGGAGCCTTCCCGCATGAGGGCGATGCGGTCGGACAGCGCCTCCGCCTCCTCCCGATCATGTGTCACCACCAGCGCGGTCACCCCACCATCGGACAGGATGCGCCGGGTGTCGACCATGAGACGCTCCCGTAGGGCACGGTCGAGGGCGCCCAGCGGCTCGTCGAGCATGATCATCCGGGGCTCGGGAGCGAGGGTCCGCGCCAGGGCCACCCTTTGCTTTTCGCCACCCGACAGGTCGGCGATCGATCGATTGTCGAAGCCGTCGAGCCCGACCAACACCAAGGTGGCGGCTACCCGTCGACGCACGTCGTCCTCAGGCAGGTTCGCCATGCGGAGCCCGAACCCGACATTTCCCATGACATCGAGGTGCGGGAAGAGGGCGTAGCCCTGGAACATGAGGCCGAAGCCCCGTAGATGGGTCGGGACCGTGGCCAGATCCTGCCCGTCCCAGGTGATCGACCCCGATTCGATCGGCACCAAACCCGCCACGGCCCGCAACAACGTCGATTTGCCCGATCCCGACGGACCAAGCACGGCCACTGTTTCACCTGTCTCGACCGTCAAGATGATGTCACGCAGTACGAGTTTCTCGCCCAGGCGGACGTCGATCGACTTCACGTCGAGCATCAGAACGTGCCGATCTCGCCGAACTGGAGTCGGTCGATCCAGAGAACGATCATGGCCGTCATCCCCGCCAGGATGACGGCGAGAGCGAGCGCCATGGCGAACGATGCCGAGCCGGGCCGGGATAGAAGCCGCACGATCATCACTGGCATGGTTGCCGTGTTGGGGCGGGCGATGAACGAAGTGGCCCCGAACTCGCCGAGCGAGATCACGAAGGCGAATGCGGCCCCGACCAGAGCGGCGCGGGTGACAATGGGAAGGTCGATCTCCCTCCAAACCCGGCCCGGGGATGCGCCCAGCACTCGGGCTGCCTCCCGGGTCTCGGTCGGTATCGAGCGCAGAGTTGGCACGGTGCTGCGCACGACGAACGGAATGGCGACGAGGGCATGGGCGATCGGGATCAGCCAGAAGGATGCTCGGAGATCGACCGGCTCCCCCAGGGCCACGATGAACCCGAATCCGATTGTGACCGCCGACGTCCCCAGCGGAAGCATCAACGTGAGGTCGAACCAGCGGGAAATGGTGCCTCGGCTCCCCGTGATGACTGAAGATGCCATCACCCCGACGAGGACCGCGAGCACCGAGGCGATGACGGCGAAGCGCAGGCTGTTACCGATCGACGCGATCGGCGTGCCAACCACCGGATCGTCCCGGAAAAGGCCGGCGTAGGCCACGCCTCGTAGCGACCGGGCCACCAACACGACGACGGGGATGGACAGGGCGATCAGAGTGCCGATGACCGAGGCCCCGACGAGAAAGCGAGCGCGGCCACGGGGATTCGGTCGGTCCGCCTCGGCACGGAGCGCCCAGGTCGAGGTGTGGCGCTCCTGATAACGGGAGTAGGCATAGAGGGTGGCTGTCACTCCAACCAGTTGCACGACGGCCAGTGCGGCCGCCAGTGGCAGGTCGAACAAGGTCACCGCCTGTCGATAGATCTCTACCTCGAGCGTGGCGTATCTGAAGCCACCAAGAATCAGCACCACACCGAACGACGTGAACGTGAACAAGAACACGATGGCGGAGGCGGCGGCGATCGCCGGTCGTAAGAGTGGGAGCGTGATGGTCCGAAACACCTGCCACTCGCTCGCTCCCAACACGCGCCCGGCATCGTGTAGGTCGGGATCGAGTCGCGACCACAAGGCTCCGACGGTCCTGACGACCACGGCGATGTTGAAGAAGATATGGGCGACGAGGATGGCACCGACTGAATTCCTCCAGCCCAGCGCCACGAATGCCGCGCCCACCACAACGGTGGGCAACACGAATGGCACAGTCACCAATGCCGTGGCCAGCTTGCGCCCGCGGAACTCGAATTGAGAGACGGCCCATGTCATCGGCGCCGCCGCCACCACGGTCAGCACCGTCGACAGCACGGCCTGCCACACAGTGAACCACCCGATGTGAAAGAGCCGGGCCTCGACACCGTCGAAGCCGACGTTGAGCTCTGACAACCCCAGGGTGAGGATCCTGATGAGCGGATACAGGAAGAAATACCCGATGAACAGGGCCGGGACGGCTGCGACCAGCACTTGGCCCCAGCGAATCGGCCTCATCAACCCTCCATAACGCCAACCCACTCGTCGATCCACCGGTCGCGGTTCTCGGCGATCGTGGCCGGGTCGAGCCTGGCAGGGTCGGTTGGAATGGTTGTGTGCTCGACGAACTCAGGGGGCAACTCAGCCCCTTCGTTGACCGGGAACACAAACCAGGTGAGGGGCACGGTCTCCTGGAATCCGACCGACAGCATGTAATCGATCAGCTCACCTGCGGCCTGGGGGTAGTCCGTCCCGGCCAGGACGCCGGCGTACTCCACCTGTCTATAGCACCCGGCTGCGACGACGCCCGTTGGAGCCTCGTCAATCGGCTCACTAGCAAAGACGACCTCGGCTGGCGGCGACGAGGCATACGAAACGACCATCGGGCTGTCTCCTCCGTACGGTGTGAAGTCGCTGTAATAGGCGGTGTCCCAGTCGGGGACGACGCCGACACCGCCAGCCTTGAGGTCGGACCAGAACTCGAGCCAGCCATCTTCTCCGTACTCGTCGATGGTGGCGAGGAGAAAGGCCAGACCCGGTGAGGAGGTGGCGGGGTGCTCGACAGTCAGCATTCCGGCAAGGGCCGGGTCACGGAGTTGGTCGAGCTCGGTGGGAACGGTCGTCCCCGCTTCGGCGAACCAAGACTTGTCGTAGTTGATGCAGACGTCGCCGTAGTCGATCGGGGTCACCAGGTCGGTGTCGGGGACGAACTGGTCGTCTATCTCCCCGAGCAGGCCGCTCCGGTACTCCGCGAAGATTTCTTCGTCGATTGCCCTGGACAGGAAGGTGTCGTCAACGCCGAACATGACGTCGGCGAGTGGGTTGTCCTTGGACAGGGCAGCCTGGTTCACCATTGACCCGGCATCACCGGCGGCGATCATCTCGACCCCGATCCCGGTGCTCTCGGTGAAACCTGCAAACGTCTCTTCGCTCACTGACCCGGCGAACGAGTCATGTGCCATGAGGCGGAGTGTGTCCGGCGTTTCGGCCTCTTCGGCTCCGCATGCAGCAACGGCAACGACTACCGCCACGGTCAGGAACTTCCGCACTGTTCATCAACTCCTCGTTGTCGGGAGCGATGAGGCGGGTCCCTACGCCGGCATTATCCGGGTCAGGTTCATCGGTCGGGGTCTCCACAGACCCCCTCTCAGCCCGGTCTCACCGAGCTCCCGTTCAGCGTTATACGTTATCCGTATTCCGCTGTACGTAAACGTAGAACGCTTGCTTTCACGCGACAGGGGTGAACGCAAGCACTGTGTTGTGCCCGCCAAAACCGAAGGAGTTGGTGATGGCGGGGGCAGGCTCCCATTCCCGGGGCTCACGCACGACATCGTCGAGCGGGATCTCCGGGTCGAGATTGGTCAGGCCGATGTTGGGAGGCAGTTCGTGGCGTCGCATCGCCTCCACGATCACAGCGGCCTCGATGGAGCCCGAGGCCCCCATGGCGTGGCCGGTGGTCCCTTTGATCGAGGACACCGCAGGCTGTTCATCGAAGACGCGGTCGATCACCCCGCCCTCGGTGCGGTCGTTCAAGCCGGTCCCGGTGCCGTGGGCATTCACGTAAGTGACCTCTTCGGGGGCGATACCGGCGTCGACCAGGGCGAGCCGGATCGCCCGCTCCGCCCCCTCCCCTTTGGGGTGGGGTGCCGTGATGTGGTGGGCGTCGGCGGTCGACGCGCCGCCCCTGAGCTCGGCCAGGATCGTTGCCCCGCGCTGAATGGCAGAGTCTTCGGTCTCGAGGACCAGGATCCCGGCGCCTTCACCCATGACGAACCCGTCTCGGTCGACGTCGAACGGGCGGGCGATCCCGCTCGGTGACAAGGCCCTGGCCGCCCTGAACCCCTCCTCGGCGGACGGGCGGGCTGCTGCCTCGGTGCCGCCAACCACCGCTGCGTCGGCATATCCCCATTGGATCTGACGGAGCCCGTCGAGGACGGCCTGTGTCCCGGCGGCGCATGCCACCGAAGGCGTGGACACCTGCCCACCGAATCCGTACTTGATCGATATCCCTGCGGCGGCGGCATTGGTCATCATCATCGGGATGAGGAATGGCGAGGCCCTTGGCTCGTCCTCATCGGCGACATGTACGAGTTCCTCCAGAGATCCGAGACCGCCAATGCCCGTGGCCACCGAGACCGTAACCCGATTGGGGTCGACACCGAGCGGGCCGGCCTGCTCCAGGGCCTCGTGGGCGGCGACGAGCGCGAACTGGGTGAATCGATCGAGACGGCGGTGCTCGCGCTTTGGAAGCCAGGGCTCGGGGTCCCAGTTGGCGACCAGATGCGACCCCGGGGCCGATGGAGGGTGTTGCATACCCTTCCACAGATCGTCCATGCCGACACCTGGTGCAGCCACGACACCGATCCCGGTGACGACAACCTTCCGCATGCTCATCCGCTCAATTCTGCCGGAAACATCACTCTGGGAAAACAGTCCGTTGCAGCTTTCTCATTCCCCCAATCCACCGGTCGTAATCGTTTGCCTTGTTCTGAAAGAACTTTTTGACCTCGGCATGGGGCAGGATGAGGAAGCGCTCGGCCGCGATCCCGGCGACCACGACGTCTGCCACCTCGTCGGGATCCATGGCCAGGGGGTCGAGCAGGGTGTGGAACTCGTCGGCAGAGTCGAGAAGCGGTGTCTTTACCCCCAT
>JBEVIF010000082.1:0-5335 GCA_040510795.1 Acidimicrobiia bacterium | reverse complement strand
CTTGAACCGGCTGCCGAGATTCGCGAGCGCGAGCAGCTCCTCCGGGTCGTCGCTGAAGAGGTCGGGCGGGGGCGCGTCGAGCAGCGGCTTGATGGCCTGTAGCACCTTCGTGACGTCGTGGTTGAAGGCGTCGTAGGCATCGGCGTCGTGCTTGCTGTGGCGCGCGATCTCCTGCTGGTTCTCCTGGTGGTCCTGGGCCATCAGCAGGTAGTCGCCGTTCTCCATCGGGCAGAACGTCGTCGGCATCAGGATCGGCATGAACCCGTGCTTGACGAGCTCGAGGTCCTGGACGATGTCCGGGCGCAGCAGGCTCAGCGCATACGAGAACGTCGTGAACCAGAAGCCTGGCCGAAGCTCCTCGGTGATGGCGGCGCCGCCCACCAAGTGCCTCCGCTCCAGGATGAGGGTGCTCAGGCCCGCCCTGGCGAGATAGGCCCCGTTGACCAGGCCGTTGTGGCCTCCACCGATGACGATTGCATCGAACTTCTTCTTGGCCGGCATGTCTACCTCAGGCTGTCTTTCTCGGTGGGTTGAAGAAGGGGAGACGGCTCACGTTGGCTTTCACGACGTCGTAGCGATGATCGATGGTGACCTCGAGGCTCACCTCGGTCCCAAGAGCGGCGTGTTCGGGACGAACTCGGGCGATCCCGACGTGTCGCTGAGCCATCGGTGAGTAGACGAAGCTGGGCGTGTACCCGATCCGCTCCAGCTTCTCGTCGTAGATCATCATCCCGCCGTGCTCGGGGGTGTGATCCTTGGGAGGGATGCCCCCGCGTTCGTTGAAGACACGGTTCCAATCTTCGTAGTCGACCATGATCCCGACTGTCTTCCACCTCGACGTGCCCTCGGCCAACTCGCGCTCGATAGCGCGCCGACCGATGAATGCCCTGTCATCGGAGGCGAGGTCACGAAGCATCCACCCCAGTCCCAGCTCATGGGGGGTGGTCCGCTGGTCGTCGTTCCATGCGTAGCGAGAGGAGTAGAAGTCGACATCGATGAGGACCAGCCCTGCCTCGATGCGGGCGATGAGCAAAGCGGTCTGACCGGCCGGGATCACGCCATAAGGAGCCGCAACCTCGAAGAGGGTGTCCCACACGCCGACTGCGTCCTCCCTCTCCACCCAGATCTCATACCCGAGGTCCCCGGTGTAGCCGGTGCGGGAGATGGTCACCGCGGCGTTGCCTACTTTGGCCGGGGTGAGATGGAAGTAGCCGATCTCCTCCATTTCCGGAGCCAGCTGTTTGAGGATCTCCCTGGCATACGGGCCCTGCAGGGCGAGAGCTCCGAAATCGTCCGAGACGTCTTCGATCTGTACCGCCATTTGGCTGGCGAGGTCTTGCAGATACGCCATGTTGGGCTCGGCAGCGGTGAGCAGGAACTCGTCGTCGCTGTGACGGAGGACGACTCCGTCTTCGACCACCCATCCATCGTCGTCACACCAAACTGTGTAATGCGCCTGGCCAGGGCGGCATTTTCGGATGTCACGTGCCAGGACGCCGGCAAGGAATCTCTCGGCGTCTGACCCGATGATCCGGTACTTGTAGAGAGGGGAGGTGTCGATGACCGCCGCCGAATTCCTGATCGCGAAGTACTCGAACTTGTCAGACATCTGGTAGCGATCGGTGGCGAGATATCCCGACCAGTGGCTCCACAACCCCGTCTTGTTCGCCTCGCTGGTCCTGGGGTGGAACGGTGTCTCGCGGATCAAGTCTGCTACCTCGGCTGGGTCGGATCACTGTAACCGGGGAAGGTTGAATCGTCATTCAGGATTCACGGTCACGCGAATCGGCGTCACAGTCCCTCAGATGCGGATACATTGCCCCTTGGGGCAACCTGAATGGAGAGTCAAATTGATGAGACGCCTTATCGTGTCGATGATCGCCGCACTGGTGGCGGTGTCACTGGTTCCGATCGCTTCGGCCCAAGAGGAGGATGACCAGGTCACCCTTCGCGTCGGCCTCACCCAGGACTGGGAGGTCCTGAACCCGACCTCGGGCTACACGGTTCCTGCATACGAGGTGTGGAACCTTCATTACGCCACGCTCACCGATAAGGCCGCGGACGATTTCGCGACCACCCCCGGCCTGGCCGAATCGTGGGAGGAGGTCGAGCCCGGCATCGAGTACGTGTACACCCTGAGGGAAGGCCTCACCTGGTCCGACGGCGAACCGATCACAGCCGAGGACGTGGCCTGGAACATCAACACAGGACGAGACCAGGGTTGGGACAACATGGTTTCGACAGTTGGAAACATCGAGGCGACCGCCGAAGACGAGCGAACCGTCCGGCTGGTTTCTTCGGTCCCCGACCCCAAGCTCCCCACTATGGACGTCTATCTGGTGCCTCAGCACATATGGGAGCCGATCGCCACCGACTATGACGCAGCGACCCAATACGCCGCAGACGATGGCGTAGGGAGCGGGCCATTTGTCATGACCGAGTTCACCCCCGGGCAATCTGTGGTGATGGCGGCCAACCCCAACTACTGGGGATGGGAAGGCGAGGAGCCTCCTTACGACCAAGTGATTTTTCGTCTCTTCGAGAACCCCGACGCCAGGGTGGCCGCCCTCCAGCAGGGCGAGATCGACGCGGCCCAGGGATTTCCGGCTTCGTCATGGGAAGCTCTCGAGGGTGACCCAAACATCGAAGTCGTAGCGGGCCAGCAAGGGGGTTTCGACGAGATCGCAATCAACGGCGGCGCCGCTGAGGGTCAGCCTCATCCGGCATTGCTCGATGTCGAAGTGCGTCGGGCCATCGCGCACGGGATCGACCGCCCTGCCGTCATCGAAGACCTCTGGTTCGGCCTGGCAAGTCCGTTGGAGACGCTGAGTCCCTCGGCGGACCCAAAATGGATTCCGGAGATCCCCGAAGAGAATCAACTCACGTACGACCCCGAGCGGGCCAATCAAATCCTCGACGACGCGGGGTACATGGACACAGACGGTGACGGCATCAGGGAGATGCCTGACGGCACCAATCCCATAGTCATCCGCCATGCGGTCAACACCGATGGCGACCTGGCCGGGTCGATCGGCGACCTGATGGTCGGATGGATGGAGGAGATCGGCATCGGAGTCGAGTTGGAGGCGTACGACCAAGACGCACTCTTCGGGGTCATCGTCGAAGGTACCTACGACACCTTCTTCTGGGGCTGGGTGCCCTTCGTCGACCCGGACCCGATGCTGTCCTATTTCACCGAGGCCGAGATCGGCAACTACAACGACGCCAACTGGTTCGATCCCGCATACGACGCGCTCTATACGGAACAGAACCAACAGGTCGATCCGGACCAGAGAGTGGAGACGGTCCACGAGATGTTGACCATGTTCCACGATGCGGCCGTGTACATCCCGATGTATGTCGCGCCCGACCTCCAGGCCTATCGAACCGATACCTTCGAGGGCTGGGTCAAGCAGCCCGCGGACATCGGTCCGGTGATGTTCAGCAACACCTCACCCAGCTACGTCCAGCTCACCCCGATCGGTGCCGAAGCAGGAGGGTCGGGCATCAACTGGCTGCTCTGGGGTGGTATCGCCGCCGGTGTGATCCTGATCGCTGGTGTCTTCCTCGCGATGAGGAATCGTTCTACCGCCGACGATCGAGAGTGAGCGCCTGACCACGGCTCGAGACACGGGACGAGGGCGGGGAAGACTCATTGGCCGAAAGGTTCTCGGGTCGATCCTCACCCTCGTCTTCGTCCTCGTGTTCAATTTCTTCCTGTTCCGCGTGGTGCAGACCGATCCGATCGGGTCGCTGTTCAGGGGAAGGAACGTCCCTCAGGAGACGCTGGAGAACCTGCGGGTGGCTTTTGGCCTCGACCAGCCGCTCGGGACGCAGTTCCTGCTCTACCTGAGGGAGTCGGCACAGCTCAACTTCGGGATTTCCTATCAGACGCGCCAACCGGTGTGGGACGAGATCGTCGCCGCGATCCCGGCGACCGTTGCTCTGGTCGGAGTCTCGGCGATCCTCTCAGCGGTCATCGGCACCATCGGGGGGATCATCGCCGCCTGGCGGAGGAACACCTGGAAGGATCACTCGATCACCTCCGGGACGATGGTGTTCTACTCGATGCCAGATTTCTGGCTCGGCATGATCCTCCTCGTCCTCTTTGCCGTTGTCTTGGGGTGGTTCCCCGTAGGCGGGGTCTCCACTGCGGGATCCGGCGAATCCGGCCTAGCGCTGCTCATCGACCAGGCCTACCACATGTTCCTTCCCGCGCTGACCCTGACCTTGGCCTATCTGGGGGAGTACACCCTGGTCACCAGGAGCTCGTTGCTCGACGTAATGGGTGAGGACTATCTCACGGTGGCTCGGGCCAAGGGATTGCGGGATGTGGCGGTGCGCAACCGCCATGCCGTTCCCAACGCGTTGCTCCCGGTCGTGACACTCACTGCGATCAACTTCGGCTTTGTCCTCTCGGGCGCGATCGCTGTCGAGGCTGTTTTTTCTTGGCCCGGCCTGGGCAAGCTCACCGCCGACGCCATCCGCGGCCCCGACCTCCCCATGCTCCAGGCGCTCTTTCTCCTCTTCAGCGCGGCGGTCATCGTCTTCAACCTGATCGCCGATCTCACCTATAGCTGGCTCGACCCGAGGGTGGAGGGTCAATGACCAGCCTCGCCATGCAGAGACGACGCGCCACCGCGGGACGGGTGTGGAAGCAATTTCGCAGCTCGAGAAGCGGCATGATCGGGCTCGGCGTGCTGCTGTTGTTCGTCCTGATGGCGTTGGCGGCGCCGCTTCTCGCCGACGTCAGGGAGTTGAACCCGGTCTACGCCCGGGCGCAAGGAAATCCCCAATGGGCACCTCCGAGCGAATTCGGCCCAATGGGCACCGACTACATCCGCCGCTCGGTGTGGGCGCAGTTCGTCTGGGGCTCCCGGGTCAGCCTCTTCGTCGGGCTGGCGGCAACGGTGCTCACTATCTTGATCGGCTCGGTCATCGGCATCATCGCCGGGTTTGTCGGGGGCAAGCCCGACGCGGTGCTGATGCGGGTCACAGAATGGTTCCTGGTGGTTCCCTTCCTGCCTCTGGCCATCGTGCTGGCCTCGGTACTGGGAAGAAACGTCTGGAACATCATCTTCGTCATCGGCATCACTTCCTGGCCTTCGACCGCGCGGCTCATTCGCGCCCAAGTTCTGACGGTCAAGCAACGGTTGTTCGTCGATCGGGCGCGCTCGCTTGGCGCGAGCGGAAGCCACATAGTCGGGCAGCACATTCTCCCCAACGTCATGGGGCTGATCCTGGCCAACGCCACGTTGGCCGTCCCGATCTCCATCCTCACCGAGACCACGCTGGCGTTCTTGGGCCTGGGTGATCCATCGGCCGCCTCGTGGGG
>JBEVIF010000081.1:0-3202 GCA_040510795.1 Acidimicrobiia bacterium | reverse complement strand
TGGTCCCGGCGGCCGCGGCGGTGGTTTCTGTACTCGGCGCTGTCGTGTCGGCAGCGGGAGCTGTTGTCCCGGCACCAGGAGCTGTTGTCTCGGTAGCGGGAGCTGATGTTCCGGCGCCTCCACCGGCGGTCGTGGCGGTACCGGCCGTGCCGCCGCCACAAGCCGCGAGGAACATTGCCATCACCGCGACGACCAATAGCCATCGTGGCGCGCATCTCGGCTTGGTCATGTTCATCTGCATCTCCCTGGGTCTCGACCTACCGCGTGCAGCGGCACTCGATCCACTTTACTTACAGCAAAGGTCGGGCGACCCCGAAAGCCGGGGGTCAGGAACCGCCCCTCCGGTACGGGATCCCGACTGCGGCCGGGTAGGTCGAGCCGGGAGCGAAGACCACCGCGATCACAGTGACGATGTAGGGGAGGGCCACCCAAAACTGCTTTGGCACCGAGGCGAGTGAGGTCACCTGAGCTGCCAAGAATTGCAGACCCTGGGTCAAGCCGAACCCGAGTGCGAAGAGCATGATCCAAAGCGGCCTCCATCTGGCCAGCACAACCACACCCAACGCGATGAACCCCCGGCCGGCGGTCATGCCGGGTACGAATCCGCCCGAGGTCGACAAGACCAGAACCGAGCCCCCAAGGGCGGCGAACACCGAGCCCACGATGACGGCGGGATAACGAAGCCGCACGACGTCGAGGCCGCCGGACTCGGCGGCGAGAGGCCGCTCGCCCGCTGCCCTTGCATAGAGGCCGTACCAGGTCTTGTTGAGCAGGTACCAGACGGCGAACGCCATGGCGATGGCCAGGTAGAGCATGAGATTCTGTCGTCCGAGGATCTCGCCGATCCAGGGGAGCGAGCCGATCCCCGGGATGTCGATCCCGCGCAAGGTCGCCCCGTTCTGCCCGGCCAGGTACAACGAGTGGAGGGTTCCAGTGAGCCCCACGGCGAATATGTTGAACATCAACCCCGTGACGATCTGGTCGGTGCCCCGATTCACGTAGAGAAAGGCGAGGAGGGCTCCAAAAACGATTCCGGCAACGACGGCCGCGATGATCCCGAGTGTGGCGCTGTCCCGGGTGATCCCCATGTAGGCGGTGACGAAGGCCCCGATGAGCATCATCCCCTCAATGCCAACGTTGAGTACCCCCGACTTCTCGGCCACCGCCTCGCCGAGCGCCGCCATCGCAATCGGCACCATCAATTGGATCCCGATCACGAAGAAGGCAAGGACCAGCGCCTCAGTGAGCATCCACGCTCTCCGGGTACCTGAACCTGATCACTCTGGTGACCATCAGGAGCACGACGAAGGTGGCTATGACGATCTCGCCCACGACCGGGGACAACCCGGCGCCCGCTTGAAGGCTGTTCGAGCCCACTCGGAGAATTGCGAAGAACAGGGACGAGGCAATGATCCAGAGTGGGTGGAGCCGTGCGACCAGTGCCACGCCGATGCCTAGGAATCCGAGGTTCGCCGAGAAGTCCTGCAGCAGGGAATGATCACGACCCTGAACGATCAGCGATCCGGCGAGTCCGGCTATGGCACCTGCCAGCAGGAAGGTCTGGACCGTTACCCGTTCCGTTCGCACACCCGCAAGCCGCGATGCCGGGTTGTTGGCGCCGATCGCACGGATCGAGAAACCCATTCGCGTGTACTTCATGAGAAACCAGGCGATTACCGCGGTGGCGATCGCGATGAGGATCCCGATATCGACGAGAGACCCTTCCATCGGCCGAGGGAGCTCGGCGTTGAGATGGATGGCGATGGTTCGCTGGACGAAACCTTCTGGGTAGACCTCAAAGATGACCCAAGTTGCGAGATTGAGGGCGACGAAGTTGAGCATCAGGGTGGTGACGATCTCGCTGGCGTCGAACCGGGCCTTCAGCCAGCCCGGGATGGCGCCGTACAACGCGCCCGCCACCATTGAACCGATCATCACAATCGGGATCAGGAGCCACGGCGACCAGGTGGCGGGGAGGACGATCCCGAGTACGGCAGCGGCGACTGCCCCGACCGTCATCTGCCCCTCCCCACCGACGTTCCAGAGGCGCGCCGAGAACGGTATGGCTGCCGCGAGAGCAGTCATGATGAGGATTCCGGTGATGATGACGGTTTGACCGATGTTGAAGGGGTTACCCAGGGCGCCCTCAACGATGGTCTGGAGCACCTCGAGGGGGCGTGCACCGAGCGCCCAAACCAACAGCGCCATCGCCGCCAAGGTGCCGGCAAGCGAAACCAGCGTTCGGGCCCAAACTGGCGTCTCCCTTTTGTCCGTCGCGACCGTCTCCAGGGTCAGGTAACTCTCCTCTCGATCACAGTTCGACCTGTTCGGATCCGGTCTCCGGGAGTGGACTTGAAGGGAATCACCGAGACCGGGGACTCGAGGAGGCCCTCGGTTCGGTTGACGAAGCCTTCTGGGAAGACCTCTGAGATGACCCATATCGCCAGGTAGCCGGCGATGAAATTCAACATCAGCGTGGAGACGACCTTATTTCGTGTCGAATCTGGCCTTGAGCCATGACCAGCCGGAGCGCCCCCCGGGGAGCTCCACCCGATTTGGCCTCGGCGTCCGGGCCGGGTCCTTCGGCCGGACCGGTGGAACCGACTGCGGCACGTGTATCCACTCCGCTCCTCTTGGTCGCCCACCGCGATGGACTCCGGACCGCCGGTCAGTGGGCTTCTATTGCCTCAGCCAATGCCCCAACGGCCACCTCGTCCACATCGAGGAAGGCGATGATGCGGCAAGGGCACGATTCCAACCCTTCGAACTTCCATGGGAAGGCGCCGACGATGCACCGCCGGTCAAGTACCTGCTCGATGTCTCCTCCGACGTTCTCGGCGTGGATCAGTCCCTCCTGGAAGGCATAGTTGTGGAAGGGGAACATATCGCCGCGAACCGCCCGACCGCTCAGCTTGTGGGTGTATTCGAAGGGCGGGAAGAACTCTCTGACCGGCATGCCGACGTGATCTTCGAATTGTGCGGCCAGGTCGGGGCGCATGTCGCGAATCGTCGTATTCATGGGATGGTCGCCTGAACCGGTATCGATCCCGAACCAGGCGATCTCCATGTCGAGCATCCAATCGAGCAAGTCGAGGTTGCCGCCCGGGTGCATGCAGAAGTACCTCACGAGGTCTTGCTGAGACTGGCCCTCGTAGTACCGATGCCAGCCGGTGTGGATGATGAGGATGTCGCCCTTCTTGAT
>JBEVIF010000080.1:0-7036 GCA_040510795.1 Acidimicrobiia bacterium | reverse complement strand
AGGGTTGTTCCGCACCGGTCTACACCACCGACTCGCTTCATTCGGCCGTGGTCGAGATCGTGGTCAAGGAGGGTGCTCGCTGTCGTTACACCACGATCCAGAACTGGTCCAACAACGTGTTCAACCTGGTGACCAAGCGTGCCGCCGCCTACCGAAACGCCACCATGGAATGGGTGGACGGCAACCTGGGATCCCGTCTCACGATGAAATACCCGGCAGTGTGGCTGATGGAGCCCGGCGCCCATGGCGAGGTCCTCTCCATAGCCTTCGCCGGCGAGGGACAGCACCAGGACGCCGGGGCCAAGATCATCCACGTTGCCCCCGACACCACCTCCACCATCGTCTCCAAGTCGATATCGAAGGGCGGCGGCCGCGCTGGCTATCGGGGTCTGGTCCGGGTCGAGCCGGGTGCCGAGAACGCCAAGTCATTCGTGCGCTGTGACGCCCTGATCCTCGACGAGGAGAGTCGCTCTGACACTTACCCGTACATGGAGATCGAGGAGAACGACGCCGAGATCGGCCACGAGGCCACCGTGTCAAAGGTCGGCGAGGATCAGCTCTTCTATTTGATGTCCCGTGGTCTGACCGAGGACCAGGCGACGTCGATGATCGTCGCCGGCTTCATCGAGCCGATCGTGAAGGAGCTCCCGATGGAGTACGCGGTGGAGATGAACCGGCTGATCGAGCTCAACATGATCGAGGCCGGGGCTGTCGGCTGACGCCGATTTGCACGTTTCACGTCTTGCCTCGGCGGGCGTCCAGTCTTTGGATCAGATCGTGGGACGCCAACTCGATCTTCTTGTGGTCCCATTGCGTCGCCCGGAAACGGCACGCCATCAGCCCGCTCCGATGGAGCCGGCGAAGGTCACCGAATACGAAGGCATAGCGTGCTTTGGTCTCGTGCGGTGCGCCGTCCGTCAACCCCAGATGCCAGAGTGAGTACGCCTCCCAGTCGTTGCGCTCGAGGAAGTCGTTCTCGGCGGCGGCATTCGGTTGGACCTCGGACCACTCACTACGCACCACGTACTGGCGCGCGTCGATCATCTCTTCGGCCTTCGCCACCGCAGCGTCGTTGACGAGATACTTGGGCATGGCTTCTGCCGGTATCTACCACGACGGCGACGGCTACAAACCACGCCGACTCTCGTCAGACTTATCCTTGTGCGAACCGTGAGCCCGGAGCCCCTCCATTAGCGCCTACCTCGGGCTGGGCGCCGTCGTCCTGCTCATCCTGGCTACTGGGTTCTTCGTGGCCGCCGAGTTCGCCCTCGTCGCCGTGGACCGCAGCAACGTGGAGCGACGGGCGCAGGAAGGTGACCGGTCGGCGCGGCGCATCCTTGCCTCGCTGCGCAACCTCTCGTTCGAGCTCTCCGGGGCCCAGCTCGGTATAACGGTGACTTCTCTGGTCCTTGGCGCCATCGCCGAGCCGACAGTGGCGAGGCTGATCCAACCGGTGATCTCCTCGATCCCGTTCGTCACCGAAACCGCCGCTCCTGCCGTGTCGCTTGTGATCGCCTTCACCCTCGCCACAGGGGCCGCCATGGTGTTCGGTGAGCTGGTGCCCAAGAACCTGGCCATTGCCAGGCCGTACTTCACCGGGGTCTGGTTCGCCATACCGCTCCAGGTCGTCAACAGGGTGCTTCGACGGCTGATCGTCTTCCTGAACGAATCGGCCAACTGGACGGTCCGAAAGGTCGGCATCGAGCCCAGGGAGGAGCTGGCCGGGGTTCGGTCGATGGAGGAGCTCGAACTGATGATCCGGTCGTCGGGTGAGGAGGGCCGTCTGGACGACGATGAGATGGAGCTGCTGACCCGGGCCATCACCTTCACCGAGAAGGTCGCTGCGGATGCAATGGTGCCCAGGGTCTCGGTGGTGGGGCTCAGCCGCCACGATTCGGTTGCCGAGCTCCGCAAGGCGTCTGCTGCGACGGGCCACTCTCGATTCCCGGTCTTCGACGAAGATCTCGATGACATCGTTGGCGTCGTCCATGTCAAGGACAGCTTCAATGTGCCCGAGTCACGTATCCCACTCACTCCGGTAGGCGAGCTGGCCACGCCGGCCCTCCAGGTCCCCGAGACAAGCACCCTCGAATACCTGCTCACCCAGCTCCAGTCGGCGGGACGGGGGATGGCGGTGGTCGTCGACGAGTACGGCGGCACCGCGGGCATCGTCACCATCGAGGACCTCCTCGAGGAGATATTTGGCGAGATCGAAGACGAGTACGACGCGGAGCCCGTCACGGAGTCAGAGGAGGAAGAGGTCGAAGTCCTCTCCGGGCTCCTGCACCGTCATGAAGTCGAGGATTTGATCGAATTCGAGTGGCCCGAGGGCCGTTATGAGACCCTGGGCGGTTTCCTTGTCGCCGAACTGGGTCGTTTCCCTCACGTCGGCGAGATGATCCGAGTTGGGGACACGTCCTTCGAAGTGCTATCGATGGACGGGCACCGGGTCGATCAGGTGCGGGTCAGCCGATTTGGCGATCGGGAGGGCGACGACCGGTGAACTGGCCTGCTTTTCTTTGGCTGGTCCTGCTCCTCCTCGCCAATGGCTTCTTTGTCGCCGCGGAGTTCGCCTACATCACTGCCCGGCGCAATGTCCTGGAGCAGATACCGCGGCGGTCGGCCCAGATCGCGGTGGGTTTGAACAAGAACCTCACTCTCAGTCTGGCCGCGGCCCAACTCGGCATCACGATGGCTTCGTTGCTTCTCGGTGCCGTGGCCGAGCCTGCTGTGGCGTCGATCTTCGAACTCGGCCTGGGGTTCCTCCCGTTGTCCGAGAACGTGATTCACGGCATCTCCCTGGTCATCGCCCTTCTCATCGTCGTGTTCCTCCACATGGTGGTGGGTGAGATGGCCCCGAAGAACATCACCATCTCGGCCCCGGAGCGAACCGCGGTGCTGCTCGCCATGCCGTTCCGTGGCTTCATCCTCGTCTTCCGGCCCCTGATCGCCCTTCTCAATGCCAGCGCCAACGGGTTTCTCCGCCTCTTCGGAGTTCGGCCGACGGATGCCCTGGACGTCGGCCATTCGGCGGAAGACCTGGCCGTGATAATCGGGACCGGCAGAAAGGAGGGGGTGATCGAGGACTTCGCCCATCGACTGCTCACTGGCGCCATCATCTTTGGGGATCTCGATGCGTCCGAGGTCATGGTTCCCAGACCTGACATCGTGGCTGCACCTTCCGAGACGCTCGTGTCTGGGATCCAGGAGTTGATGCGCGTCACCGGTCATTCCCGCATCCCGATCTATCAGGGTGATCTCGACAACGTCGCGGGGTTGATCCATGTCAAGGACCTGATGACAGACGACGTCGAACGGGATGCGCCCCTGCCCCCTGAGCGCCTCAGAGAGCCTCTGGTCGTGCCGGAAACCGCCCCCCTTCGATCCGTTCTCGACGAGATGCGACAGGCCCGGTCCCATCTCGCGGTCGTGGTCGACGAGCACGGCAGCACGGCAGGGATCATCACGATGGAGGACATCGCCGAGGAACTGGTTGGCGAGATCGCCGATGAGCACGATCCACGGCAGGAGCTGGTCTCGGTGGAGCCGAACGGGCGGATCGTCGCCGCAGGCACGATGAGGCCGGACGAGTTGGTCAAGTTCGGTGTGAAATTGCCTTCAGGTGACTACGAGACGATCGGTGGACTCGTCATGGAACGTCTCGGACGCTTGCCGCGTCGAGGCGATGTGATCGAAGACCAGGGCTGGAGGTTGCGTGTCCGCAGCACTGAGGGGCGGCGGGTCGGGGAGGTCGAGATAACCGCGACGGACGACGACGAGCCCGACCTGGGGAGTGGCTAGCTGGAGCGGCCGACGACGTAGCCGAGGAGCAGGCCACCGGCCGCAGCCCAAACAAGCGAGAACCCGTCTCCCACGGAGGCGATCGCCGGGGCACCGGCGATTCTCATGATGGCCGACGCTGCGATGCCCCCGATGATCCCGATGAGGATTGCACCGAGGAGATTGCTGGCGTTGGCGACGAACCCGGCAAGAAGCCCTGCCACGCCGCCTACGGCGCCGCAAATGGCGAGCGCCTGCCAGGTGGATGCGTCTAAGAACACGGCGACTCACCTGCTTCTCGAGGAGCCGACGAAGCCGTGGTCTGTCTCAGGCTGAGACGACCTTCTCCTCGACGACGACCTTCATGGGGAACTGGACCGAGCGTCCTGCCATGCTGAATGGCTCGGTCAGCATCACCACGATGGTCGCTGGCCCACGTGAGACCACGTGGCCCGTGTACGTGTGGAATCCGTCTTGATCTTGGGTTATGAAAGTTACGACCATTGCTAAGTATCCGACTCACATCATCGTCACTCGGTTGCACTATCAGTTGGGTCGCTGGACCCATACTGGTATCGAGCAACGGTGACTCTTGGTTTATCAGTTCGTTACCCACCACCCCTTAGCTTGGTGAATAGTGCGCCTTTTAGTAGTTGAAGACGAGCCGGACCTGGCGAATGCGATCGCCAGGGGCCTCAGACGCGACGGTCATGCAGTGGACACGGCCCTGACCGCCTCCGACGCCGATATCAAGCTTCGCACCGCCACGTACGACCTCGTTTGCCTGGACTGGAGCCTGCCCGACGGCTCGGGTATCAGTCTCTGCCGCCGGCTGGTGAGTGGTGAGCTGCCAACGCTCGAGGGCGAGAGGCCCCGGATCCTCATGCTCACCGCACGTGACGGCGTCGAGGACAGGGTGACCGGTCTCGACTCAGGGGCCGACGACTACCTGGTCAAGCCCTTCGCCTTCGCCGAACTGTCGGCACGGGTGCGGGCACTGCTACGGAGAGACGATGGCACCGACCCGGTTCTCGAGGTTGGCCCGTTGCGCCTCGATCCCGCCCGTTTCGAAGCTTC
Source organism: Acidimicrobiia bacterium (assembly GCA_040510795.1). Lineage (GTDB taxonomy): Bacteria > Actinomycetota > Acidimicrobiia > Spongiisociales > ZC4RG35 > JARDZU01. Next base: position 2,179 of record JBEVIF010000080.1, on the reverse strand, counting down.
GAGGGGTGGCGAAGCCCTCGACCTCACCGCCAAAGAGTTCTCTCTTCTCCACTATTTCATGTCTCATGCCGGTCTTGTGCTCAGCCAGGAGCATCTCCTCGAGCATGTATGGGACGAGATGGCAGACCCGATGACCAATGTGGTCCGAGTCACGGTGAGCAACCTGCGGAAGAAGCTCGGTGACCCGCCGTTGATTTCGACCGTGCCCGGTCGCGGCTACAGGCTGAGTGAGTGATGCAGGCCTGGAACTCGATTCGCTTTCGCCTCTCGGTGCAGTATTCGGCCATCGTCTTCGGTCTGGGAGGCGCCCTGCTGGGCCTGGTCTACATGGCCCTAAGGAACTGGCTGCGGGGTCAGACCATGACCCAATACGTCTGGTCGGGCCGCCCTGTCATCCAGGACGGAGTCCAAATCGGCGTGCTCCCCAGCCTCGCAGCTCGCGAGGTGCGGATGATCGAGTCGGTGTACAACGAGATCGTCCTCAACGAGGTCGCCAAGGCGACGATCCTCGCCCTGGTCGCCTTGTTCCTGCTGAGCATCGTGGTCGGATGGGTGATGTCGGGGCGGGTTCTCAGGCCAGTGAAGGAGATCACCAACGTGGCCCGAGAGATTCAGGCCTCGGATCTGAGCCGCCGCATAGCCCTCGAAGGCCCCGACGACGAGATCACCCGGCTCGCCGACACCTTCGACGGGATGCTCGAGAGACTCGACCGCGCATTCGCCAGCCAGCGGCGGTTCCTCGCCGACACCAGCCACGATCTCCGCACTCCGCTGGCCGTGATTCGTTCCAATGTAGAAGTGGTGGCCGATGACGATGCGGCGACCGTGACCGATTGGCAGGAGGTGGGAGGAATTGTCCGCCGTAACGCCGAGAAGATGTCCGAGATGATCGATGGCCTTCTCGCCACTGCCCGGCTTCAGACTGGCAAGGCGCAGGCCGTCGCCATCGATCTCGCCGACATCGTCGCGGCCAAATCCTCCGAATACGGCAAGCCTTTGGCTGAGAAGGGAATCGTCCTCGAGAGCACTGTGTCTCCCGCTTTGGTCGAAGGTGTCCCTGTGGCCCTCGACCGCGCTCTCACCAACCTCCTCGACAACGCCATCGGTGCCTCGGGGACGGGATCACGGATCAGGATCGGGGCCGGAGTAGCGGGCGAATGGGCGTGGATGGCGGTGTCCGACCAGGGCCCGGGGCTGCCCGAGGAGCCCGAAGGCGGCCGGATCGGCCTCGGTCTTTCCATCGTGGAGCAGATCGCGCAGGGCCACGAGGGCACCCTCGTCTCCTCGATCGGACCCGACGGCGCCGGCACCACGATGACGATTTGGATCCCGAACGGCGACACCACAGATTCCCCACCGGATTTCACGCCATTTACGGGTGCTTGATCTCTCGAGTCCTAGGTTCGGTACCAGGAGGTTTCTAGACGATGACAAACGATGAAACGACACAGCAACCAGCCGCGTCGACAACCGAGCAGAGCCCGGTCAGCGACGAGAACCCCACCCTTCACGGCTCTATTGCCACCGAGGCGCCGTCCACAGAAGAGATTCCTGACACGCCACAGCCGGCTCAGGTTCCCCCTCCCGCCGAACCGACCCAGCCGGCGAAGACTGGCTCAGCTCGCACGTCACCATGGTTGATTGCCTTTCTTGCCGTGCTGCTCGTAGTCGGCTCATCGGCCGCGACCTATCTGATCACCACGATCGACAACGACGAGGTACCGGCCGCTCAGACGGCGGAGCCCGGGCCCGACGAGCAAGAGGCAACCGCCGAACTGGTCCCCGGTGAGGAGCCGGTAGCCGACGCCGCTGCGGTCATCCTCCCCTCGGTGGTCCAGATTCAGGCCGGCCAGGGCGTTGGCTCCGGTGTCATCTACGACTCCAGCGGCTTGATCCTGACTGCGGCCCACGTGGTCGAGGGCGCAGACACCGTCACGGTGCGTTTCGCCGATGGTGAGCAGGTCGAGGGCACCGTCCTCGGTGGCACCGCCGGCGCAGACGTCGCCGTGATCCAGGTCGAAGGGACTGACCTGCCCGCCGCCGAGCTGGCGCTTGACGACGCCCCGCAGGTGGGCCAGATGGCAATCGCGGTGGGCAGCCCGTGGGGTCTGCAAGGCACTGTCACCTCAGGAATCATCTCCGCTGTCGACCAGGCCATCCCGCAGGGGGCTTCCGCTCG
>JBEVIF010000079.1:0-7688 GCA_040510795.1 Acidimicrobiia bacterium | reverse complement strand
GCCCCCCGAGCGTCATCAACTTCGTAGTGGGGTGAACGCCGGCCAGATGCTGCGTGCTGGTGGGATCGAACTACTTCGAGTGCGCCCACTCGTTGATCCGGTCGACCCGGAATCCGTCCGGATTCGATCCGCTCCCGGGGTCATGCGCCGTCTCTGGGGCCGCGACATCAGCGCTATGACGTTGCGGAAGACCATCTTCCTCGACCCGGCTTTGATGACGGGCGTCCAGCACCGGCCGGGCTTGCTACTCGTCCACGAACTGGTCCATGTGCGTCAGTGGGGTGAGCTGGGAGTGATCCGGTTCCTCTGGCGGTATTTGACCGGATATCTCAGCGGGCGTTGGAAGGGTCTCAGCCACCGCGCCGCCTATCTGGCCATACCTCTCGAGGTGGAGGCGCGGGTGACCGCCCGTCGCCTCGAGTGACGCCACGGCCTATTCGACGACCACACCCTCCAGATCCGGTTCGGGCGGATACGTCGGATTCATCTTCTCCAGCGCTTTGATCAAGATGCTCGCCACAGCCAGATCGCGATACCACTTGCGGTCGGCGGGCACCACGTACCACGGCGCATGCTCGCTCGAAGTGCGACTGATCGCTTCCTCGTAGGCCACGGAGAAGTCCTCCCACAACTTGCGGTCCTCGAGATCAGCCACATTGAACTTCCACCGCTTATCCGGTTCCCGGAGACGGGCCTCGAGACGCTCCTTTTGCTCCTCCTTCGAGATGTGGAGGAACAGCTTGACCACTGTCGTCCCTTCGTCGGCCAGTAGTCGTTCGAATTCGACGATGTGGTCGAAGCGCTGCCGCCAGCGTTGCTCCGGGACCAGGCCCTTCACCCGCACTATCAAGACATCCTCGTAATGGGAGCGGTTGAAAATGGCTATACCGCCGCTCTCCGGCGTTCGTTGGTGAATGCGCCAGAGATAGTCGTGGGCCAATTCCCACTCATTGGGAGCGCCGAACCCCCAGACCCGTACGCCCTGGGGGTTGACCCCTTCGAACACGCTGCGGATGGTCCCGTCCTTTCCCCCGGTATCCATTGCCTGAAGGATGATCAACAGTTTTTGCTTCGACTCGGCCCAGAGACGCGTCTGCAGCTCAGCCAGTGTCGAGTTCAACGGCTTCAGCGCCTCCTTGCCCTCGAGCTTCCCACCGTCGAAGCCGTCCGTGGAACGAGTGTCCCGAGCCGCGAGGTTGGCCTCGGTGCCGGGTGTGACCAGATAGGGGGCAATGTCGAGCACGAGGCCGACCCTACCGAACGACCTTCTTCCCTCATCGGCAGCGGATTGGTATTTACGAAGTGAGTGGAGCGCGGTCGGTGGGGGTCGCAAATGGGTCGAACACATGCGCTGACGATGGCCTTGGTACTCGCCGCCATCCTCGTCGGAGCGGGGCTTGGAGTAACAGGAGATACGGCACCGGTCGAAACGGCGCCAGTGACGGTGGAAATTGCGTCGTCGAGTACTCCCGTATTCCCGGTGTATGTCTCCGGTTGGGTGACGGCCCCGGGCGTAGTCGAGATGACCGATGGAGCAATCGTGGCCGACGCAGTCGCCGCGGCCGGCGGCGCCCTGGAGGGAGCATTGCTCGACGCGATCAATCTGGCCAGGCCCCTGGTCGAAGGAGATCACGTGCAGATACCCGGGCCCGGCGACTCGTTGGTCGCCAGCGGCGGCGGGGAGAGGGATGACGGTCTGATCTCTCTCAACCAGGCGGATGCGTCGGCATTGGAAGAACTCCCTGGCGTCGGTCCCGTCCTGGCCGATCGGATCGTTGCCCATCGCGAGGCCAATGGGCCATTCGAGACGGTTGAGGACCTCCTGGAAGTGCCGGGTATTGGCGAGGCCAAGTTGGCGGCGATGAGAGACTCGATCGCCGTGCCTTGACCATCGCCCATCCAGCGCTCCCCCCGGTCGTCTCCCGGCCCTGGATCGGTAGTGCGTTGGCAGCGATGCTCGCCGCATGGGCCGGGCGGTCTCCTGGCTGGGGTCTCGTCCTGGCGTCGATCCCGTTCCTGTGGATGGCGGCGCGAGGTCGGATCTTGGCTGCGCTGATCGTGGCTGTCATCGCTCTCCACTCTTCGATCACCACTGCTTCTATCGAGCTGTTGCCTCGGGGCCGCTTCGAGACCGAGGGGGTGATGGCCGGCGAGGTCATCGACGGCCGGTATGGGCCATACGCACTGATCGATGTCGGTTCTGGCCCGATCCTGGCCGATCTTCCGCCGAGCGCTGAAGCGTCACTGGGTGACGTCGTCCGGATCGAGGGAAGCGTCGTCGGTGAGGCCGGGGAGCTCGGGGGCCGGCCCTATCTCGGAACGGTTGACGTCGACGAGTTCGCAGTTGTTTCCGGTGCCAGGTCGCCGTTCATCGCACTTGGGAACGCGATGCGTAACCGGGTCATCGAGCGTCTCAGGCCGCTCGAGGGTGGCCGTGGCCTTCTCGCCGGCTTCATGGTGGGCGATACCAGCGGAGTGGATGAGGTCGACCAGTCGGCGATGAGGAGGGCGGGTCTCTCGCATTTCACGGCTGTGAGCGGTTCGAACGTCGCGATCTTCTTGGGCCTCCTCTATTTGGCGGTGGGCCCGATCGGAATCGGGCCGAAGCGGAGGGCGGCTCTAGGCCTCCTCGGTCTGCCGGTGTTCGCGGCAGCCACACGATTCGAGCCCTCCGTCCTGCGTGCCTCGGCGATGGCCGGCCTGGTTCTCACCGGTCGTCTGATCGGGGTCGCGATGGAGACCTGGCAGGTCCTGTCCGCCGCCGTGATCGCGCTGGTGATCATCGACCCGGGTCTGGTGGCCAGCGCGGGGTTCCAGCTCTCCGTTGCAGCCACGGTTGGGGTGATCGTCGGCGCCAGATGGCCGTCCTCCGGCGGCAAGGTGATGCGGGCCCTGGCTGTGAGCATCGGTGCGCAGGTGGCAGTCGCCCCGCTGCTCATCCTCCACTTCGGTGTCGTACCCCTCCTCTCTCCCCTCGCCAACCTCCTGGCGGCGCCCCTGGTCGCTGGTTCGACCGTTCTGGGCGTGTTTGGAGTGGTCGGGCCGGTCCTCCTGTCCGATCTGGCGGCGGGCCTGGCGGAAGTCGTCCTTTGGATAGCCCGAACTGCCGCAGCATGGCCCCAGGTCGGATGGTTGGGGATGGGGATCATGCTCGTGGCGGGGTTGATTCATCTGTTTCGACCCGGGCTCAGGGGTGTCTTGGCCCTCTTGGGAGCAGCCGTCGCCACCTTTCTGATGCTGGCTCCCGCCCGCTCATTGCCTGAGCATGGTGCGGTGGTCCTCGATGTGGGCCAGGGCGATGCAGTTCTGTTGTCCGGCGGTCCTGGAGATATCGCTCTTGTCGACGGCGGTCCTGATCCGGTCACTCTGATCGAGAACCTCGATGAGTACCGGGTGAATGCGCTGGATCTCGTGGTCCTTACCCACGCCCACGCCGATCACGCGCTCGGTCTCACAGCTCTGGCGGGAAGGGTCTCGATCGGGGAGGTCTGGGCGCGAACCCATCCACATGAGACGGCAGCGTCGACCGATCTCTTGAGGCTCCTCTCGGGAGCCGGAATCCCGGTCGTGGAGCCGTCGGTCGGTGAGGAATACCGCCTCGGGGCGCTGACTCTCGTCGTGGACGGCCCGGCCCGTCAGTACGCATCATCGAACGACCAGTCGATCGTCCTCACCGTGACCGGTCCCAGGACAACCATGCTCCTTTCCGGTGACATCGAGACCTACGCCCAGGCGGACTTGGCGCAGCTGCGGGCGGATGTGCTGAAGGTGCCGCATCATGGTGCCGGTACTTCGGACCCTCGGTGGCTGGAACAGGTCGGTGCCGACCTGGCTGTGATCTCGGTTGGCGCTAACGATTTCGGGCATCCCGTCGCCTGGGTCATCTCAGCGCTGGAGAAGAGCGGGGCCACTGTCTTGCGGACGGATCGTGTCGGAGACGTCGTCGTTCCTCTTGGCTGAAGCTGGGAGACTGGGCAGGTGCTGGATCTAGGTGTCACGCAACTCCCCCTAGGGGAAATCACATATGTGATGGGAGTGATCAACGTCTCCCCGGATTCCAAGAACGTCCACACCGTCGTCGGCTCCGTTGACGAGGCGTTGCTTTTGGCCGACCGTTATCGGTCCTGGGGCGCCACGATGATCGACCTCGGTGGGCAATCGTCACACTTCGACAACCTGACAATCGAAGCGACGGACGAGATCGCCAGAGTGGTCCCGGTCATCGAGGCCCTGGTCGTCGAGGGTCATCTGGTCGGAATCGACACCTGGAAGCCGGATGTGGCCTCCGCAGCCGTCGACGCCGGGGCAGTCATCATCAACGACACCGGTGGTCTGGCCGACCCGGAGATGCGCCAGGCCATCGCAGAGGCCGGGGTCGCGGCCATCGCTGTGTATGTGGAGGGGGACAACCCGCACGATGTCGGCGAGATCGAGATCAGGGAGGACAAGGCCGACAAGACCGCGAAAGCCTTCAGCGTCCTACTGTCTGAGCTGGCGGAGATCGGCATCGAGAATGTGATCCTCGATCCGGGGATCGCGCTCAACTATCGGGGCGATTACGAGGCCTACACCCGGATGCAACTCCAGGTCATCGCCGATTCCGGACAGTTGCGGGCTCTGGGCAAGCCCGTCCTGATCCCGATTCCGCGGAAGCGGGATTTCCATCGCGTGGTGGCCTACGTCTCCCTCGCTTTGGAGCACAAGGCCGACATCATCCGGGTCCACGACGTGGCGGTCGCTTGCGACCTGGCCCGGCTCTTCGGGCGTGCCTGACCAAAGAATCGGTCGGCGGTTCTGATTACCGTCACGCCATGGCGTTGTTGCTGATCTCGGCGCAGTCGAATGCCGGGCCCGGCGAGCGTGAGCAGATGCTCGATGGGGCTGCGCAGCATTTCGCCCGAGCCGGGCTGGAGCGGGGCCAGGTGCTCAGAGTCGACGTGCCGGGTCGCGGTGCGGGGGAGGAAGGTGACGGTGCCCTGCGCACCGACCTGGAGCCGGTCATCCCGCTGCTGCAGTCCGGTTCGCTCTTCGGAGAGGGCCAGGGCCTGCAACTCGTGGACGCCCAGAATCTTCAAGCGTCAGAAGGCGCCGTATTGGAGGAGCTGTTCGAGACGGCCGACCTCTCCACGATCGAGGTGGTGATCCTGGCCACCGGCGCTTTGCCCCGGTCCTTGTCCACCCTGGTCAAGAGATTGGGCAGCTCTCAGACAGTTCGGAAAATGTGGGAGCGACAGGCAATGCAATGGCTCGAAGCCGAGGTTCGTGATCGTGGCCTCACCTTCGAGAAGGGCGCAGAGAAGGCCCTTCTACAGAAATTTGGCTCCGATACAGCAGCCATGGGACAGGCGCTCGATCAGCTCGAACAGGCCAGCGGGAAAATCACCAAGGAGGTCGTGCTCGACCGGTTCAAGAACCGTCCCGACGAGCCGACCTTCCTGATCACAGATGCCATGTCGAGAGGCGACGTTGGGGAGGCGCTGCGACGTCTCTCGGATTTCCTCGTCCACGGGCATCCGCTGGTGTTTCTGGCGGCTGTCGAGTCGGATCTGAAGAAGCGAGCGCTTGCAGCGGCGGCGCCGGATGAGCCAACGTTCCGCCAATGGATTGGCGCCACCGCCTCCGATCGGGGGCCGGCACGGTTCTGGTCACAGCGGGGACGGGTCAGGGAGTCGTCGTTGCGACGAGCTCAAGAGGCCTTGGTGCGGGCGGACCGGGTGATCAAGTCACAACCGGAAGAGGTGCATCGGGTAACTCTGGAGCGGCTGACGGTTGCCTTCTGCCGCTGGTATGGGTGATCCAAGTACCTGGGACTAGGTACCGAGTACTTGGACAAGAGAGTCTCAGCTAGTTGGGACTCTCTTGGCCAACCGAGACTTCTTGCGGGCGGCGGCCTTCTTGTGGAGGACGCCTTTCGAAACCGCCGTGTCGATCTTCGCCTGCGCCTCACGGAGCAATTCGTCGGTCGGCTCGCCGGCGGCGGCAGCCGTCTCCACTTTCTTGACACTCGTCTTCAGGTTGGAGTTGATCGACTTGTTGCGCATCCGCCGGATCTCGTTCTGGCGGTTCCGCTTGATCTGTGACTTGATGTTGGCCAGGTTGAAAAGGTCTCGTCTGGTCGGGAATCGGCACTCAGGGGTCGGGTCTGTGCGCCGGAAACTGCAGAGTAGCAGGCCCATATTCCAAGGTACAATGCCGCCTTCTCCCGTTTCCCGTGACCAATCAATCGCGCATACGCAACTTCTCGATCATTGCCCACATCGACCATGGGAAGTCGACCCTGGCCGATCGCCTCCTCGAGTTGACCGGCGCCGTGAGCGAGCGTGACATGCGCGAGCAGATCCTCGACACGATGGACCTGGAGCGAGAGCGCGGGATCACCATCAAGGCACAGACCGTCCGGCTCTCCTATCGGGCCGCCGACGGGCATGACTACGAGCTAAACCTGATCGACACGCCGGGGCACGTCGACTTCTCATACGAGGTGTCCCGGTCGCTCGCCGCATGCGAAGGCGCCTTGCTGCTGGTGGATGCGGCCCAGGGTGTCCAGGCGCAGACTCTGGCAAACGCCTACCTCGCTGTCGATGCCGGTCTCGAGGTGATACCGGCCATCAACAAGATCGATCTGATCGCCGCAGACCCCGACCGCGTCGCCGGCGAGATCACCAACGTGATCGGCGGGTCCTCCGACGACATCGTGCGAATCTCGGCCAAGACCGGAGAGGGCATGACCGGCCTGCTCGAGCGTCTCGTCGAGCAGGTGCCACCGCCGGCGGGCGATCCCGATGCCCCTCTGCGCGCTCTCGTCTTCGACTCCTACTACGACGCGTACAGGGGAGTGGTCTGTTACGTCCGTGTCGTCGACGGTCGGCTCCGTTCCGGATTCCGGCTGAAGTTCATTGCCACGGGAGAGACTCACGATGCAGCGGAAGTCGGGATCCTCACGCCCTCGGCGAAACCGGTCAGCGCCCTCGAAGCTGGAGAGGTGGGCTATCTGATAACCGGGGTCAAGGAGATCGACCGGATCAAGGTCGGTGACACGCTTACCGACGCCGCAAGCCCGGCACGTGACCCGTTGCCCGGGTACGCCGAGCCCAAACCGATGGTTTTCTCGGGTCTGTTTCCCACCGATGGCGACGACTTCGAACGGTTGCGGGAGGCGCTCGAGAAGCTCCGCCTCAACGACGGGTCATTGATGTGGGAGGCGGAGACGAGTCGCGCCCTGGGATTCGGGTTCCGGGTCGGCTTCCTCGGCCTGCTCCACATGGAGATCGTGAGAGAGCGGCTGGAGCGCGAGTACGACCTCGACCTGGTCGCCACGGCGCCTTCGGTCGCCTATCGGGTAACGCTCCCTGACGGCAGCATTCGGGAGATCAAGTCGCCCCAAGATCTGCCTGACCCCGGGAGTCGGGTCGGCGTCTCCGAGCCGTACGTCCGTGCGATGATCCTCACCCCGACCGAATACGTCGGCCCGATCATGGAGCTGGTCACGACGAAACGGGGCGAGATGGGCAACATGAGCTATCTGAGCCCCGAGCGAGTCGAGCTCGACTACCAGATACCCCTGGCTGAGATCGTTTTCGACTTCTTCGACCTTCTCAAGTCGAGGACAAAGGGCTATGCCTCGCTCGATTATGAGCCGGCCGACTACCGGACGGCTGACCTGGTCAAGGTCGACATCCTGCTCAATG
>JBEVIF010000078.1:0-4875 GCA_040510795.1 Acidimicrobiia bacterium | reverse complement strand
CTGGTTGAGCGTCTGCTCGCGTTCGTCGTGGCCGCCACCGAGACCGGCGCCACGGTGACGACCGACGGCGTCGATCTCGTCGATGAACACGATGGCCGGGGCGCTCTGCTTGGCCTGGTCGAACAGGTCGCGGACACGGGAGGCGCCGACACCGACGAACATCTCGACGAAATCGGAGCCCGAGATGGACATGAATGGGACTCCGGCCTCGCCGGCGACAGCCCTGGCCAGCAGGGTCTTGCCGGTACCGGGAGGGCCAAAAAGGAGGACGCCGCGGGGGATCTTTGCCCCCATCTGGCGGTACCTGTCGGGGTTCTGGAGGAAGTCCTTGATCTCCTCGAGCTCTTCCTTGGCCTCGACGAGCCCGGCGACGTCGTCGAAGGTGATCTTCGGCTGCTCCTTGCCCACGAGCTTGGCCCGGGACTTGCCGAACTGCATGACCCGGTTCCCGCCGCCCTGCATCTGCATGAAGATGAACACCATGAAGCCGAGCAGGAACAGCCACGGGAGGAAGCTGATCAGGACCTCCCAGAACCCGGGTGGCTGGGGATCCGAGCTGAACGGTGTGCCCGACTCGCGGATCACGGTGACGAGGTCGCCCTCGGCGCCCTCGGGATAGCTCGACACCTGGTCGAACGCCTCGTCCGGCAGCGTCGAGCTGGCGAGACGGCCCTGGAGCTCGTTGGAGCGAGCCAGCATCTCCACCTGCTCGTAGTCACCGGCCTCGACGTTGTCCATGAACTGGGAGAGCTCGATGACCTCGGGACCCTGGACCTGGTCGAACCACCACTGAGCGAGGATGGCCAGCATGATGATGGACAGCCCGTAAACGACGAGCGTGCGCATGGTTCGGTTCACTGAGACCTCAAGACAGACTCCGGGGAAGACTCCGAGACGTCAATGCTACGGGAAACCCCTGGATAGTCGAACCCTTCCTGGTGGGGAGGCTGAGAAGCCGAATCGGTCTCAGGCTTCCGAACCCATGACGCCCACATAGGGCAAGTTTCGGTATTTCCCGGCGTAGTCGAGGCCATACCCGACCACGAACTCGGGACCGATAGGGAATCCCACATATTTGACCTCGAGCGGGACCCGTTGGATTCCCTCCTTGAGGAGAAGGGCCGCGATCTCTAGGGAGGCAGGCTTACGGACATTGAGACTCTTCATCAGATAGTTCAATGTCAAACCCGAATCGATGATGTCTTCGACGATCAGCACGTGGCGACCGTCGATCTCCTCGTCGAGATCCTTGAGGATCCGGACCACACCCGACGTCTGCGTCGACGCCCCATAGGACGACACGGCCATGAAGTCGAACTCCACCGGCAGGTCGATGTGCCGTGCGAGATCGGCCATCACCATGAAGGCACCACGGAGGACGCCCACAAGCAACACGTCCTTACCCGCATAATCTGCCGTGATCTGCCGGCCGAGCTCCGCGAGCTTGTTGTCGATCTCCTCGGCGGTGATCAGCGGCTTGATGTCCATCCCGTTTCCTCTCTGGCGAACACGGAAAGGTAGCCGCTGGTCCCGGGCACATACCAGGCCACCGGAAGGCGCCGCTCCCCCGGCAACCAGGCGGTCTCGTCGTTGGCCGCGACCACGAGTCGCCCGCCCGTGTCCACCCGGGCCGCCAGGACCACGTCGGAGGGAAAGACGGCCGACCAGGCGCCGATGGGCACCACCCTGCACACCCGATCGACACGCTCGACATCGATCAGGAAGGTGCCGACGTTGTTGGCACCGACCTCCAGGTCGACCTGGGTCCCGGCCGGCGACGCGACCTCCACCGGGCGAAACACCAGCATCGGGCCATCGTGGATGACCTCCAACCCTCCGCTCAGGATGACGGAGGGTCGGGCACGACTGGCCACGGACCAGATGCCTTCCATCTCGTCGTTGGTCCCGCCGTACGGTGGGCGAATCCGGCTGAGACATCGCCTGATGGCACGGTCCGCCACGGGTCGGGGGACGGCAACCAGCGCTCCGAGCGGAATCGACATCGAGGTGCCGGCCTCGACGAGAGGGACGGCCGCCGCCTCCTCCTGCAAATAGAACTCATCGGATCGGACCAGAGCCGCCGACCTGGCCAGTGACTCGGCCAATCTCGGGTTGAACCGCGCCGCCAGATCGGGGAGGACCTCGAGCCTCAGCGCGTTCCGGCGGTGGCTGCGATCGAGGTTCGACGGGTCGTCGTAGAAGGGGAGGCCGGCCAGGCCCGCCAGCTCCCTCGTGTCGGACCGGCTGACCGCGAGCATGGGGCGGGCCACAGACCCGGTACGGGGCGGGATGCCGGCAAGCCCTGTCGGACCAGCGCCTCTCAGAAGGCTCATCAACACGGTCTCGGCCTGGTCGTCGAGGGTGTGCGCCGTGAGCAGAGTCTCACCGGCTCGCAACGCCGCCAAGAGCGCGGAGTATCTCACGTTGCGCGCCTGGCCCTCGATCGACGCGCCCGATGGAATCTCGATCCGGACAACCTCCACTCCTACTCCAACTGCAGCTGCGATGGCTCGGGCAGCCTCCTCCAGGCGATCGGACGCGGGGAGCCCGTGGTGGGCATGAATTGCCCTGAGATCGCGACCGAGGTGGCGAATCAGGTAAGCCAGCGTGGCGGAGTCGGCGCCCCCGGACAGGGCGACAACCAGGTCCCCGAAGGGGAGCCGAAGGAGATCGCCCGATCTCCCTCTCAGCTCTTTCAGGCGACGCGTCTCAACCATCGCTCGGGGCTCTCGATCTCCTCGAGCGTGGGCAGGCTCCCCGCACCCCTGAAGGCCAGGCCGACGGCATCCCAGCCGACCTCACGTTCGACGACCTCGATGAATTGCTCCCCCATCCGGTACTGGTTCATCTTCATCTCCATCCCGGTGAGTCTGAAGAACGCCGCCGTTCGCTTGTCCTTCCGCCGCGCCTTGAGGACGTTGCTCATCCGCTGCTGGGTGCGCAGATGTTCCCGGCCAAGCCGGTCCATGACCACATGGCCGTGACCCTCGAGGAGCGACATCAGCGCCTGCACCTTGTCGATAACCACGGTCTGCTCGGATGAGGCGAAAAGCCCGAGCAGTCCCCGCTCGTCGATGATCGGATTTCCCAGGCCGCGACGGCGCGTGACCTCATCGATGATTCGATTCATCCGGCCCGGCTCTGGCCGTGAGTGCTCGACCAGCTCGGTGACCAGGCTCATGAAGTATTCACGGAGCCAGGGGACACCCTGGAACTGGGCGCGGTGTGTCAACTCGTGGAGCGCCACCCAGAATCTGAACTCCTCCGGTCGGAACTGGTGGGCGCGCTCGAGCTGCAAGATGTTGGGACCGACGAACGCGACCACATCGGCGTCTTCGCCGGTAGGGAGGACGAGTTCGTATTGGCCCAGCACCCGGCGAGCGATCACTCCAAGTACGGCTGTCAGCTCGGCCTGGACCATCCGATTGGCGAAAGTGGCGACGCCCCGTCCCCCCGGGCCTGAAGCCTCCAGCTTCTCGGTTAGCTGGTGCTGGAGGGGCTTCATCAAGTGGCTGAAGCTGGCGACGTTGCGCTCGATCCACTCCTCTCGCCCGATGACGATCGTGGTCGGGTCACCGGGGAGGTCGAGCCCGGTAGCCGCGGTGACAAGACTCGAGACCTGCTGGACGAGTCGGGTCATGTCTCCCTCGAGGGCAGAGCTGTGGTAGGTCTCGGCCAGGGGATAGCTCCCTGCGATCCTTCCGGCGAGACGGCCCGACCCGGACCGGCTAGAAGTCACTCCTTGACGACTCGGTACCGCTTGCGAACAACCCTCGTGAAATACTGGATCGTCGTCATCACAATGACCAAGACGGCGAGAACGATCCCGGTCGGGATCATGTAACGGTATGTCCAGTCGGGGAGCGGCTCGGTGGACTCGGGGGTGGTCACCGGGACCGCCGGCTCGATGCCGGACGTCGGGGCAGGCTCCTCTGAGACAGTGGTCGAGGTCTCCTCCTCGGTCCCCTCCGTCGCCAGCGCCGGTGTGATGGTGAAGGCGGCGTGGGCGGCGAGTAGGACGACGAGTGTTGCGATGCGGCTGAATCGCTTCATCTGGTCAGCAGGGTAGTGGGCAACTAGGAAGACGCCGCCTCACGGGCGATCGCGTCGCGGAGCCTTTGCAGGAACTCGTCCGGGACATCTTCCGCAAGACGCTGTCTGACCACGATCTGGAGCCTTGCTTCGAAGTCGAAACTCTTGAGACAACCCGAGCAGTCCTCGAGGTGGGCGCGGATCACCTCCGTTGTGGAAGCTTCGATTTCCCGGTCGAGATATTGATACAGATTGGTCAGCGCGTCGTCGCACTCGTGGCCGCTCATGGTCGTTCCGCGCCTTCAGGCACAAGCCCTCTCTTGACTGCGTATTCCCACAACGATTTCTGCATCGCCTTTCTTCCCCGGTGGAGCCGCGACATGACGGTACCGATCGGAATGTCAAGGATGTCGGAGATCTCTTTGTATGAGAAACCCTCGAGGTCCGCGAGCAGGACGGGGAGCCTGAAGTTCTCCGGCAGATCCTCGACTGCTTTCTTGATGTCCGACTCGACCAACCCGTCGAGGACCCTGTCCTCGGTGGTTCGAGCGGCCTCCGCCGACTCCTCGGATCCGATGTTCCGATACAGGTAGAGGTCCTCGACGGAACCGAGGTCGACCTCGGAGGGACGGCGCGAGTCCTTGCGGTACTTGTTGATATAGGTGTTGGTCAGGATGCGGTAGAGCCACGCCTTGAGATTGGTGCCTTCCTCGAAGGTGTGATAGGCCCGGTACGCCTTGAGAAAGGTCTCCTGGACCAAGTCTTCGGCATCGGACGGGTTTCGGGTCATGCGCATGGCGGCGCTGTACAACTGCCGGGCGTACTGCATGGCATCTTGTTCGA